>JAPOKD010000176.1 GCA_029977825.1 Planctomycetota bacterium
GTGATCGAAGGCTCCGGCTGATGCACCACTGAGTTCCTGCATTCCGGCTGCCGAGTGAATGGCACCGGATTCCAGAATTTCGATGGGCTCACCATCGGCCGACAGGATTTGTAGCACGGGTGGAAGCTGATTAAGTACTTCCGTGAGAGGAAAGGTCTCGTTACACCAAGGACACACCGCATAGGCGTCGTCTGGTATTGTCCCCGTGGGAACGCGAAACCCTTCCTGACACCTTGGGCAATTCGAGATAATCATGGCGACCTTTGAGAAGCAGTGAAGGAATACGCAAGTGTAACGGAACGACCGGCAAAAATCAGGTCGATCTGGGAGCAGGCCCCCCACTTGTCAACTGTCAGTGATCCCGTAGAGAGGTTCCAGTTTGGATTTCAGGTAATTGACCAGATGCGTGGCACTCAGTGGTGTTCCCGTTGCTCTTTCAATCAACTCAGACCCACTGTAACAGCGACCGTCAAAGTGAATTCGCTCCCGTAGCCAATCCAGCAGAAGCCGGAATTCACCCCGCGCAAACAGTTCGTCGAGGTCGCCGATCTGCTCACTTGCAGCATCGAAAAGTTGCGCAGCGGCAACATTTCCGAGCGTGTAGGTCGGGAAATAACCGATTAGACCCGCGCTCCAGTGAACATCCTGCAACACCCCGTCGGCGTCTGAAGGAGGGCAAATGCCCAAGTCACTCTGGTATCGGGCGTTCCATGCTTCCGGCAAATCCTTGACTGTTAAAGAGCCATCAATCAATTGCTGCTCGAGATCAAAACGAATGATGATATGCAAATTGTAAGTGGCTTCATCTGCCTCAACTCGAATCAAACTTGGACGTACTGTATTGATGGCAAAGTGAAACGTATCAAGTGAGACGCCATCGAGTTGCGATTGGAATGCCTCGCTTGTCTGCGGATAAAGCCATTCCCAGAACGGGCGACTGCGACCTACCTGATTTTCCCACAACCTTGACTGGGATTCATGAATTCCCAGTGAAACGTAAGACCCTGGGGGCAGACCAAACCACTCTGGTCGCAACCCTTGTTCATACATGCCGTGTCCGGCTTCATGCATGGTTCCGAATAAACCTGCGGGCAGCCAGTGAGGATCGTATCGAGTCAGGATGCGGCAATCATGTGGACCCAGGGTGGTGCAAAATGGATGGGATGTTTCATCCAAACGCCCGCGTTCGAAGTCAAAGCCTATCTGCTCAGCAACAAAATGACTGAAATCCCGTTGATCATCGATGCAGTAGGTGCGTTCCAGAATACTTGTATCCGGTTGCTGAGGAGACTCCTTGATGGCGGTTATTAACTTAACCAGTGGTGTTCGCAGATCATCAAATACCTGCTGAATGTCATCCACCTTGGCATCGGGTTCGTACTCATCCAGCAACGCTTCGTAGACGCTTCGATCCGTTCCTTCACTAAGTCGTTGACCAGCTTCGCGTTTCAGGTCGATGACATTCCCGAGTGTATCTTCGAAGATGGAAAAATCATCGGCCTGTCGAGCAGCATCCCATGTTTGTTGTCCACGGACAGTTGCTTGAGAGATGCGTTCAACGAGTTCCGTTGGTAATTTACAATCGCGCTGCCAATCTCGATGCAACTGTCGTGCAGTAGCGACGATGGTGCTGTGCGGGTCTTCGTTTTCGCATTCCTGCACCAATTGCTGCAGGTCATCCCCGTAAGCTGGATCTGTACGACGTTCATGGACCAGGGCCCGCAAGGTCGAGATCTGTTGAGCACGATATTCTCCAGCAGCGATTGGCATGCCAGTTCGCTCATCCCATTCCAGTGTGTCAGCGGTGGAGTGCAGTAACATGGCCTCGCGGGCTCTTGCACAAACCGAATCGAAACGTTCCTGACTGACTGCCATTTTCTGATACTTCCTTCTCGTACAGCTGATCAATTGGTTTCAGCAGCGTAACGTTTGTGAGCTTCCGCGCCATCACCGGATCAAATCAGGCTGTAAAGGGACAGGCAAACAAAACTGAGCCTGAGCATGGCGACTTTGGTGGGGCAAGCCTAGTACAGATTGAGGCCACGGTGTCTGCAATCAAGCCGCACTTGAAAATTTTTTGTTGGCCTGCTTGTGATCGTTTACAACGGCGTCTGCAAGGGCGTCGATTTCAGGGACGCTCAGGGCACAGAGCTGCCACGTTGATACTTCTCGTTCAGCGTGGGCTTACGAGAGCAAAAGTGGCCCGCCATCGGATGGCCCACGCTCCCACTCGCGGCGGACTTCTCGCAGTCCGTATGCGCACATTTCAAATTCGCTGCTGAGTTGATGAAGTAAATCGCTTGATGGCCGATTTTCATCTCCTTCAATCTCAGCGGCGATTGCATAGGCTCGTTTGCCTTGTTTGCAGTAGTCCAGAAACCCATCAGGTGATCGCTCGGGTCTGAGGCGTCTTAATCTTTCGGGATACATCCCGGACCAGAACAGAGTGACATCACCGATGTGCCGGTGAACATCTCGTTTGGCAAGGCCGATTCGTTTTTCGGCCTCACTCAGCATTTGAAAAAGTTCGGTCGCGGGGCGTCCGTTAGAGCGGCGGACACGGTTGAGTGAATCAATTCTGATAAATCTCAGCATCATATCGCTGAGGTAGTCGATTAACTGGACATCTGCGACGCCTAGTTTTGACTGGAAGATATATTCGCTTAGACCGCTAAAGAACCGTTCGATGGTCGATCGGTTGGGCGAATCGTCTGAGGTCTTCTCGGGCTTCATGTTCAGCCTCCTAAGTTCAGCCTCCATGCCGGCGTTGTTCATCACTCGCCGCGCCTCTCACTCCACAATTAAACCGGCAATCGGTGCAGGTCAAGACTGTTTTACGTTGAACCACACAATCCTAACATTTTAGATCTCAAAACGATTCGCGTCAAAATTGCGTAAATACAGCCAGGAGCAGCAAAATCACCCGTTCGCCGTCGTCAGCGACCGATCACAGCGGAAGTATCGAAACCCGCTTTACCGCATGGAATAATGCCTGATAAAGCAGCAAAAAATGAAAGCTTGAACTATGCTGTGAGAAGGTTTTGATAGATCCTTTTTTAAAGTTGAATGTCCATGCGGCACACGATATTTCTGGTAATTCTGCACGCAGTGCTACTGACAACCGTCCTGCAGGCCCAATCAGAGACTGAGGCCAAACCAATTGTCGGTCTGCGTGAAAATCCGATCCCCGGCTTCGCGTTTGTCAACGCAGACGTGGTGGTTTCGCCAAGCAAGACCATCAGTGATGCAACTGTCCTTGTTCAGGGTGCTTCCATTACTTCGGTAGGACAGCAGCAAGCGATTCCAGCAGGGTATCAAGTCATTGATTGCGCGGGTAAACGAATTTACCCCGGGCTGATTGATGCCTGGAGTGAAATCGATGCCAAAGTCAACGAATCATTACCAGGATATTGGAACGCCAATGTCACTCCCCAAGTCAATGTCTCGGATTCCATCGGGGCAACAGTAGCTGATGCATCCAAGTTGAGGTCGCAGGGCATAGCGGTTCGATTGATTGCTCCAAAGGGGGGAATCGTCAAGGGCAGCAGTTGCGTGATGTTGACGGGAGATGCATCCAAAGGGCGCAATTTGTTATTGGAAAATGCATGGCAGCATCTGAATTTGACGGTGCCGCGTGGTGGTTCGCGAGCGAGGTATCCAAATTCACCGATGGGTGCGGTTGCTCTCCTTCGCCAGGCTTTCCATGATGCGGCTTGGTACGGGCAGGCGTGGAGTGCGTACAAGGCGACTCCACAGCTTGATCGTCCTGACCAAAATGTTGCTTTGCAAGTACTTGGACAAGCGATTGCTTCACAGCCATTTCTGATTGACGCAGCAAATGATCGAATGGCGATTCGAGCAGATCATTTCGCCCGTGAATTCTCTTTGAATGCAATCATTCGTGGATCTGGCCGCGAGTATCGACAACTCGATGAGATTGTGGCAACCAAAAGAGCATATTTGTTGCCGCTTGAATTCCCGGAGACTCCTGATGTGAAAACTGCTGATGCTGCTCGTGATGTGACTTTGCAGGAGCTTATGCATTGGGAGTTGGCCCCCGAGAATCCAGCGAGGCTTGCAGCAGCCGGCGTGAAAATCTGCTTGACCAGTGATGGACTCGATGATGTTGGGCAGTTTCTGAATCAGGTGCGGGTTGCTGTTTCGCGTGGTCTGAAAGAGCAGGATGCGTTGGCGGCGCTGACGATCGTCCCGGCGGAACTGTTGGGAATACAGGAACAGGTGGGGCGTGTGGAATCTGGCATGATTGCCAATCTCGTGATTACCGACGGTAACCTGTTCTCTGACGAGACGGTGGTGCATGAATGTTGGGTTGCTGGAGAGAGATTTGTAATGAGTGAGGGCGATAAGGTCGAGCACCCCGCTCTGGCGGGTAAGTGGGAGCTTTCGGTTCGCAATGCAGACGGTCAAAATGTAAAGGTCAGGCTGGAGATAGAAGACGATGACGGGAAAATTGACGGATCGGTTTTTGCGATTTCTGTTGCTGAAAAAGAACGCAAGCAGAAGAGTAGCAAGCAGAAGAGTAAACGAAAGAAAGACAAAGCAGAGGTTGAATCAACCAAGCTACAAAATGTTGTTCAGCAGCGGGATCGTTTGACAGCCAGTCTGGACTTAGGTGAGGTTGATA
Organism: Planctomycetota bacterium; assembly: GCA_029977825.1. Lineage (GTDB taxonomy): Bacteria > Planctomycetota > Planctomycetia > Pirellulales > Pirellulaceae > Rubripirellula. Next base: position 4,646 of record JAPOKD010000176.1, read on the forward strand.
AACGATTGCCATCGGGCATATCCCACCTGACGATCATCACTTTGAAAAGTGAGGGTGGAGGAACGGATCTCTTGGCTGGCCTCAGATTGCCTGGGGGGGAGTCGCAAAACCCGCCGATGAGACGTCTTTCCGATTTCGTCGAGAGTGTCGCGCAATCTGAAAGTGACGCAGTCGATGCTGATTCAGAGAAGGACGAAGTGGATGCCGAGGCAAGAGATGCAGCCTACTCGCAGGTCCGATTTCCATTTGGCGCATTCGGCTCTGATACCAGAATTGCCGAGCAGTCGACGGTGTTGTTTCGCAACGCGACCATTTGGACGTGTGATGAGGCGGGCAAACTGCAGAACGCTGACATCCTGATTCGTGATGGGGTCATTGTCGAAGTTGGTTCAAACATCAAAGCACCCAAGAAGTGCCGTGTGATCGATGCCACTGGAAAACATATCACGCCCGGACTCATCGATTGCCATTCCCACATGGGGACTGATGGAGGCGTCAATGAGTCGGGTCAAGCAGTGACTTCTGAAGTTCGAATTGGCGATTTCATCGACAACAGTGATATCCAAATCTATCGACAGTTGGCCGGAGGCTTGACCACCTCGAATATTCTGCACGGTTCTGCCAATCCCATCGGCGGGCAGAATCAGGTTATCAAGCTCCGCTGGGGCCAGACCATGGATGGGCTGAGGATGAGAGAGGCGCCCAAGGGAATCAAGTTTGCTCTGGGTGAAAACGTGAAAAGGAATCAGAGTCGTTATCCCAACACACGGATGGGTGTCGAGCAGATTATTCGTGATCAGCTGCTTGCGGCACGTGAGTATCAGGCCAAGTGGAGGCGGTGGAGGAGCGGGCAGCACGAGACATTGCCACCGCGTGTTGACCTGCAACTGGAAGCTTTGAGTGAAGTTCAGAATGGTGAACGCTGGATACATTGCCACAGTTATCGGCAAGATGAAATCATCGCCACCTTGGATGTTCTGGAAGAGTTCGGCATCCAGATTGGGACGTTACAGCATATTCTTGAGGGTTATAAAGTGGCTGATCGCATGGCTCGTCACGGGGCAATGGGGTCGTCCTTTTCTGATTGGTGGGCGTACAAATTCGAAGTTTTGGATGCCATTCCGTACAACGGAGCCCTGATGCACGAGCGTGGTGTGGTGGTCTCTTTCAATAGCGATGATCGAGAGCTTGCCCGGCATCTCAATACAGAGGCAGCAAAAGCCACCAAGTATGGTGGTGTACCTGAAATCGAGGCCTTGAAGTTTGTGACGTTAAACCCGGCAAAGCAATTGAGGATTGACCAATACGTTGGTTCGCTTCGCAAAGGGAAACATGCGGACCTGGCGGTTTGGAGTGGCCGACCCTTGTCAACTCTGACTAGATGCGAACAGACGTGGGTTGATGGAAGATGTTATTTTGACCTTCGTAAGGATCAGGAGTTGCAGACTCGTGACCGGGACCTGCGAGCTCGCCTGATACAAAAAGTACTCGACGGCGGTGACAGTTCAAAAAAGTCCACACCGGAGGAAGTAGCAGAGGAAGATCGTTGGGTAAGGCATGATGTGCATTGTGCTGCCCATGGCGGTCATGAGTACGATTACACCGGAAACCTGAGAAAGAACTGAGCGAAATATGAACCGGTGTAAGCAAATCAATCAATCGATCCGAAGTAATTCAAAAATCATGAGTGGAATAAGACTGACCACGACTGTTTGCGTAGTCTTCGTAATGTTGTCCAGCATCGAAGCTCACGACCAAGTTCCCGGTGCTCCCCAAAGTAGACCCATCGTGATCCGCAATGCGACAGTTCATGTGGTTGATGGCGCTGACATCATTAATGGAGATGTGCTATTCGAATCAGGAAAGATCACTGCCGTTGGCAAGGATGTCAAAGCCCCGAAACAAGCTCTGGAAATTGATGGTTCCGGGAAACATCTGTATCCCGGCCTGATTGAACCGATGACCGATCTTGGTTTACGAGAGATCAGTGCTGTTGAAGAAACAGATGATCGCACTGAGTACGGTTCCGTGAATCCAAACGCGCGAGCATGGGTGGCTGTGAATCCTGATAGTGAATTGATTCCAGTTGCGCGTGCTGGCGGTGTTCTGACCGTCATGACAGCACCACGGGGAAGGTACATTCGTGGACAGACTGCCGTAATCAACCTTGACGGCTGGACGGTCTCTGAAATGAAACTCAAAGCACCAGCAGGAATGTACATTGATTGGGGTGCAATGCAGCCTCGCGGTGAGAATGCTGCTGATGAGCGAACGAAACGCGAACAGAAATTCACAGAACTGGATGAGTTACTGGATTCAGTGCGAAGGTATCAGAAGGCACGTGAGGCAGCACCAGATACGACTGCGACAGATGTCAGGCTGGAAAGTCTTGTCCCTGTGGTTAAGGGTGACTTGCCGGTATTTATTGACGCTGATCGACAGTTGGAGATCGAATCTGCCGTCGCCTATGGTCAGGCTCAGGGCCTGTCGATTGTGATTTATGGCGGGTATGACGCTGAAGCCTGTGCTGAACTGCTGAAGAAATATGATATCCCTGTGATCATTGCATCCACATATCGGCTTCCGCTCCGCCGTGATGAAGCTTACGACACCGCCTATACCTTGCCAGAGCGACTGCGGGCAGCCGGTGTCAAGTTCGCGATTTGTGGAGAGGGCGCGGGCTCTCCAGGTGGTGCAGCGAATGCACGAAATCTTCCTTACCATGCAGGCGTTGCCGTAGCTTATGGTTTGCCGCATTCCGATGGCTTGAGGGCAATCACTCTGTCAGCAGCAGAGATTCTTGGAGTAGCGGACCGTGTGGGGTCCATCAGCAGTGGTAAAGATGCAACTTTGTTCCTCGCCGACGGTGATATCCTGGAGACGGAAACGAATGTTGAAGCCGCCTTCATCCAAGGGCGTGCTGTGGACCTTGGTAGTCGACACAAAATGCTGTATCAAAAATACAAGCTCAAGTATCTGCGAAGCCGTCCAGTACGCTAGTCTCGATGAGCTCAAGTGTTCTGTGTTCAGGGCAAGTCGGGGGTGGAAAGGTTCTCGTCGTCCACCACTTTCTGGCTGGGGACCGGATTGTTGTGATTTTCACTGGCACTTCCTGCTTGGCTTGTGTGGGGAAGCAAAAGCCATGTCAGAATCAGCAGCGTGATGGTCGCTAACAGAGTGGCAATTCTGACTGTCCAGCGGTCCTGAATGGTGAGAGTGCGGTCCGTCCGCATGCCGCGTGCCCAAAGTACAAAAGCGGATCCGCCCATGATCATCAGCACATTGACGAGTACCAACAGAATGGGGCCAAGAATTGGTATGCCTACCTGATTTGTGTCCCATGTCCATACATGAAAGGCAAGCTGCAGGCCCGCTGTGGATATAGGTGGCACGAGTGCAGCGGCGATTGCTGCGCCTGCTAGTGCTGCGGAGAGATGCTTGCGAGTCCGGGCGTAGGTGGCTGCAAAGCCACCTACCAGACCGACGCAGAAGTCAATCGGAGATGGGCTGCATCTGGCTCGCATTTCGGAGGTCATCACCGGTTCCTGAAAAATCAGTACCAGCCAACCAAACATCATGCTGGCGATCAAAGCACAAAAGAATCCAAGCATCACTGTGGTAGCGGCCGATCGAAAAAGAGGACGATTTCCCTGCGCCAAAGCCAGGCCCGCCCCGATGATCGGTGTCATCAGTGGAGCGATCAGCATTGCACCAATAATGACTGCAGCAGAATCCTGAATGAGCCCAAAGGCAGCCAGCATTGCCGCTGCTGAAATCAACCCAAAGAATTCAAGATTGGGGGCAGAGCCAGACTGCAGGTCTTGTGAAAGATCGATTCGTTCCTGACGGTCCATGGGAGGGGCGACATTCGCCGCCCAGTGATAGACCTGACTTGCGATTTTTTCGGGTAACGTATAACCGTCGTGTAGCAGACCAATCGACGTTGTGGTTTTGGAATCAATCAACAGCAATGCTGTTTTATACACACGATCAGACGAATCGGGGTCATCGATACCCAACAACAACAAATCATCGTCGGCGAGTTTATCGTCGTTAAGAGCTGTCTTGATGGATTCGGAAAGATTATCACGTTGCAGATCAATATCTCCGCACAGTGTTCTGACCGGAGCGAATCCAAGCAGCTTCTCGGTGACAACCGCTGTAACATGACTGGGCTTCTGGAACGCCGAGACGATTTGGGACTCTGAACTTGGTGGCTTCCCAATGATGCGGAGCCATAACGTAGGATGCTTGGACGTCTGGAACACCTCTTTATGCAAGTCTGACAAGTTTCCGCTGTGAAGCAGTATCAGACTTCTGCAATGTCGGTCCTCGGCATGGGTGAGTATCGCTTTCGCATCGGA
>JAPOKD010000546.1 GCA_029977825.1 Planctomycetota bacterium
GAAACCCCAGTACTGGTAAATCCCCACCACAGATGGACCATTCTCAGCGAGCGAGTGTGTCTCTTACGGAATTCCGACTTCGATGTGGGAACGACGGGGGTATACTGAGACCTCGAAAAGGCTCTAACCCAACTCGACAATTTCTTACAAATGCCACAAATCATCACCTCGCGCGGCACACGCCGATCTTTCTTGCGTGCCGGAGCAACATTGCTTTCGATTCCGTTGCTCGAAACATACGCAGAATCGCGAGACTTGACGGCAATCCCTCCGAAACGCGTCGTGTTTTTAGGGGGTGGATTTGGTTTCACCAAAGACACTTTTTACCCAACCGAGGCCGGTCGTTTTTCTGAAATCGGGTTGACTGAAGGGCTTACCCCTTTAGCCCGACATCAAAACGACTTTTCCATGGTCACCAATCTGACCAATATGGGAGCGACCAATCCTCACGGTGGCAGCTTGTCCTATCTCACAGGAGCGAATGTCGCGGGCACGCCAGGCAAGAGATTCCACAACTCGATTTCGTGCGACCAGGTATTAGCTGGGCACCTGGGCACAGAAACTCGATTCGCATCACTGACGCTTTCTGCAAATGAGGCCGACGGCAGCTCCAACTCAGGGCATGGCGGCGGCCTGTCGCTGGCATGGGACCGTGCGGGCAACCCCATACCCGGAATCGAACGTCCCCTCGATTTGTATTACACCCTCTTCGCCAATGCGCGTGATTCAAAGGAAGCCATCAACGCCCGACTGAAAAAACGTCAAAGCATTCTCGACATTGTTCGATTGGACGCCAACGGAATCAAACGCACGCTCAGCAAAAGTGACAACCTTAAGCTCGATGAATACTTTACCGGTGTTCGCCAGGTCGAAAAGGGACTTGAGCGGCAAGCACAATGGGCAGACATTCCCAAACCACAAGCGTCCATGGACGCGCCACCGGAAGGTATTTCAGGCGAGCAAGCGATTCAGCTGATGTACGACATGATGATTGTCGCCCTGCAAACAGACGCGACACGGGTGATCACTTACCGACAACCGGTTAGTTCCGTGTTGACCGGTATGGGCATCACACTTAAAGCACATTCACTGAGTCACTACGGTTTCTCAGAACCCCGAACCATGGCCTCACGTCAACGGGACAAGAAATGCATGTCGCTTTTTGCACGCTTTCTGGACCGTCTGAAAGAAGCGATCGACTGTGACGGCAGTCGACTGTTTGACAATTGCATTGTCAGCTATGGCACCAACCTGCGTTCCGGACATGAGTTGAAAAATATTCCCGCGATTTTGTCTGGTGGCGGAGCCAAAGACATACAGCATGGCAGCAACATCGTCCTGCCAGAAGAAGACACTCCGCTGGCAAACTACTGGTTGACACTCATGCAGCAAGCCGGCATGGAAATCGACACATTCAGTCACAGCACCGGCACCATTCCTGAACTGCTGTCAACAAGAACGTGAGCCACAATACCGCTCCCGCCTCGCTTCATGATCTGGATGAATCCAAACCCCGGATGGTTAACCAGACCAATTCTCCTCTCTTGCAATCAACCAATTTTTCAATGCAAAATCGCTTGCAAATCCTCATCGCGATCTTCATGGTTGTGCTGGCCCATCAAGTGCACGCACAGGCTCCCCCGACGAGCGAGCCGCTCGACCTAAAGAAACTGCAGCCTTTCATCAATGCTTACTGCATCGACTGCCATGGCAGGGAAACACAGGAGGGACAGGTCAGGTTCGACCAGACGTCATGGCAAATTGACAACAACGATACTGCGCAGCGTTGGCAGGACGTTCTTGACCAATTGAACGGTGGCGACATGCCTCCCCGCGAATCCGAACAGCCTGGTAATGAGGAACTGGCTGCTGTACTTGAGCAACTCACTAAAACCCTTGTCAAAGCGCGGCGTCGCCTCAGTGACAATGGCGGTGAAATACGAATGCGGCGATTGAATAAACGTGAATACTCAAACACAATCCGCTCTCTGTTTGGTTTTGATGTCGCTTTGGACGAAATTCCGGATGATGGCGAGATTGAAACGTTCGATACCGTCGGTAGCGAACAGTTTTTCACTTCCATGCATCTTGAAGCCTATCTGGAACTGGGAAAGCGAATCGCTGCCGAAGCGTTGCGATTCAATACCCAGCGAAGACGTGATCTGAAAATTTCCCGCACTGAACCCGAAACGCGGGTCAACAAGAAAATGCGGGAAAAACTTGCTGATCTCGACCAGAAAATGGCAATGAAACAGGCTGGAAAAACGTGGCAGGAAATGGGATTCAAGGATGAAGGTGAGATGGAGATCATTTTTCGACAATGGGATTCACGCGCCGAATTACCGCGGCGTTATTTGCAATACCCGTTAATTGAGTCCGGTGTTTACAACTGCGATGTTGCAAAATGGGTAAGCATCTCACGACACATTGATATCCGCGGCGACTATCTGATTCGGATCCATGGTGGTGTTGTCGGAGAGCCGCATGAACTCAGACGCATCGTACGTTTATGGGACAAAGATCGAGTCCGTGGTACTTTGAAAGTGAATGGAACGGCCGAAAACCCAGCCACCATTTCGATGACTGCAAGACAACCCATGGGGCGCTTCCAGCTCGGGGCCAACGTCCGGGAAAATGTACCTGAGAACACGATCAACTCGATGCGAGGTTACATCAATAAACTCGAAGGATCCGGTGAACGCACCGACCCACGCGCGGCCATCTGGATTGACTGGTTGGAAATCGAAGGTCCGTTTTATCCGGCACAGAGACCAGACTTTGAAAAGATACTTTACCCGAATACAGAGACAGGCGGTCAGAGTGAGTTACTGGGACGGGACGACAAAGCGTTCGAACTGATCTCGCGATTCGCATTCCAAGCCTTTCGCCATCGCATTCCTGAAGGCACCTATCTGGATGAGCTGCACAGACTGTTTCAGGAAAATCGAAAAAAAGGGCTTAGCTACAACGAGGCCATCACTGAAGTGATGGGGATCATTCTGGCATCCCCCGGTTTTCTGTTTCTGCAGGAAGCCTCAGAAGATCACAGTCAAGTTACAGATGCGGGACGAACAAGAGGCAAGCCAAACAAACCGAATCGCTACTTGGACAATCGGGAACTCGCAATCCGCCTTGCGTATTTTCTATGGAGCAGTCCACCGGACGACGAACTTTATAAGGCTGATCTGTCAGACGATAAGGTTTACGGTGCACAGGTTGACCGGATGCTGAAGGATCCCCGCACAAAGGCATTTCGAGATGGATTTATCAGTCAGTGGACTGAACTGGATCGATACGATGCGATCACTGTCGATAACCGCGAGCACATCTATTTCAATGAAGGCGTACAACAGGATGCGAAGCAGGAAGTACGGGAGTTCTTTGGTGTTCTGATTGAGGAAAATTTGCCAGTATTCAATCTGATTGATTCTGACTTTGTCGTCATCAATGCGGCACTCGCCACGCACTATGGAATCGACATGCCTTCAACAGACAATGCCGAATTCCAGAAAGTACAACTACCTCCTGATTCAGCACGCGGTGGACTATTAACACAAGCGGCCTTCCTGACAGCGGGATCCAATGGTGAGCGTTCTTCACCTGTGATTCGAGGCGCCTTGGTCATGGAAAAGCTATTACACGACAAACCTCCACCACCGCCGCCGAATGTGCCTGAACTAGGTGCAGCATCAACGCAGCCGAAAACCAATCGTGAAATGGTAAAACTGCATCAACAACAACGTGTCTGCGCGTCGTGCCACAGAAAGATGGACGCCATTGGCTTTGGTTTGGAGAATTTCGACACGATCGGTCGTTGGCGGGACACAGAAAAAGTCGGGCGGAAACCGGTAGAGATTGATCCCAGCAGTTCGCTGCCTGATGGTTCAACCTTCACATCTGTTCAGGAGCTGAAATCGGTCCTGATGGTACACAAGGATCAATTAGCAGAGGAGTTGGTCGAATCAATCATGGGATACGCCTTGGGACGCACCATCGAGTTCTCTGACTCTGACGACGTGGCTGAAATTCTTGGCAAGTTAAAACCGGGGAATTATGGTGTCCGGTCAATGATCCGCGAAATCGCATTGAGCAAACTATTTCGCAGTCGCGGCTAGTGCTTGTCACGCTTCCCGCTGCACAATACCCGCCCCACTGAACTGAATCGGTTAACATTTTAGGCCACGGCAAACTACACATTGCTCGCCAACTCTCGACTGCATCCCTCCCCAACCGTCTTACCCCATGGAACCAGCATCATGCATCTCTATCGTTTTGCGGTCCTCGTAACCCTGCTGTCAATCCACCCGATATTTGCGAACCGTCACCTCTCTGCCCAAGATGCAAAACCGGGCGGCGTGACCCTGTGCCAGGGAAACTACCACTCTGAAGCAGATGCCGTTGCGCAGCTAAAACGCATGGCGAGCACCTATTCCAATCTCGAACAGTGGCAAGACCGAGCGACGGCGATTCGTGAACGGATCCTTCCCGGCGCAAAACTGATGCCGTTACCGGCTC
>JAPOKD010000389.1 GCA_029977825.1 Planctomycetota bacterium
CCCGGTGTTGTGATCTGGTAATTCAGTGAATGCACTCCATTGGCCAAATAGATAAATGCGCTACGCCGAGGAGCTTCTGCATGCTGCTCCGCCGCGTTGAGGGGGACCATGCATTCAAGGAATGGAAGCGAGATGCACGTTCCCATCGCGCGAAGGGCATGGCGTCGGTCGATCAGCCACGATTGAGTCCGAATATTGCTCATTTTGTTTTTCCTTCGTTTCATGTTTTCTGGATTGGTAAAAGCAAGTTGCTGCCAATCAGCGTTTTTGGATCAGGTCGGAGAGAGCCACAGCACGAATGATGGCTCTGACTCCGTATTGGTTCTTCTTTGCTTCCTCTTGAATTGCCTTGAGATCATCGCGGTCATCCACGGTGAGCACACGCCTTAGGGCATAGGTACAGAGGTGTTCGATAAATGCTCGCGCCACCTTGTCACGATCCCCAATCATCAGTCGTTTGAATTCGCCAGCACCAGTGAACGGGCGGCCATCCGGCATGACTCCGGAGGCGTCCACCAGTGGATCCTCGCCTTTCCCCGTCGCCACTTGCTCATGAGTGCGCCACTGACCAATGGCATCGTACTGATCGAACGCCAACCCCAGCGGATCAATATTGCGATGACACGCCGCGCAACTCGCGTTCCTGGCATGTGCCTCGATTCTCTGGCGTACTGTGATCTTCGTTCCCTCAGGAGGAATGGGCTCGATCGGATCCACATTCGCCGGAGGTGAGGGTGGTGTTCTGTTGAAAATCGTTTCGCTGAGCCAGACGCCACGGTGAACGGGGCGGTGACGTGTTCCATCTGAAGTCAAGCCGAGTACCGCCCCCATGGTGAGCAGACCACCGCGATGGTCCTCCGGCTTGAAAGTGACGCGTTGAAAACCACCCGCCTTCGGTTCGGGCAACCCATAAAAATCGCATAACCGAGCATTCGCCATCGTCCAATCGGAATCAAGGAAGCTATCGATGGGCAGATTATCCTTGAGCATTTCACGGAAGTACTCAACCGGCTCCTGACGCATGCTGGCCTCGAGCCAGTCGTCGTAAACGGGGTAGAGTTTTTTGTCCGGAGGGAACATGCCAACACGATGAAGTTGTAACCACTGCCGGGCGAAGTCGTCGATAAAACGGTTGATCCGGTTGTCCGTCAGCATCCGCTCCACTTCCTGCTGGAGCCCCTCGCCAACCAAGCCACCACTCGACGCTCGGTTGAACAGAGCATCATCTGGCATTGAACTCCATAGGAAATAGGACAGTCGTGAAGCAAGCTCCCAAGGCGTCAACCGTTCACGGGCTTCGGGGTCTCCTTGCACCAGATAGATGAAATTCCGGGAGGTCAAGACGCTCTGCAACGCAATTCGATAGGCATCGCCCGCCCTCTCACCTGCCTCACACTCGGCACGGTAAGTTTCCAGATAGCCGTCCAATTCTTCGCGGCTTACCGGTCGGCGCCAGGCGCGTTCAGCAAACCTCGTAAGATGCTCCGCGACTTGCTCGGGAGTTGCCTCTTCGGGTGGCAACACGCCATCACGCTGGGATGTTTCTTCTGCTGTGACCAGCGGCCCTTCCCACTCGACCCAATCAAGAATCACCGTCGAAAAAATGCCATTCCCATCACCGTCAAACATTTGCGGAGCATTCGGATTAAGCAACAAAGTCTCACTGCTGTGCGTGAAGATGTATCCACCACGACTTGCGAGAGCGTTGCGGAATGCGGCACCACCTCGCCTGTCCACAACATCAGTGGCGACTACGGCAAAATGCAGCGTGGCGGGCATTTCAAGAAACACTTCAAACTCATAAACCTGCGGACTGTCTTCCGGCGCTGTGATATCAAATTCAATGAGTCCGTCTACCGTCTCCTCACTGGTCCTCTTGCCGATACTGAGATGGGCTGGCTGCCCACCGGGTGGACGGATGCCACTGGCCTGCAGACGAAGTTTATAAAGACCACTATGCTCGGGCCCCGTCTTTCCAAACCAGTTGGAGGACAACGCATTTTGGACTCGACCGGGAAACAGAAGGTAACGCAGGGGCCGTTTGATCCCGAACCGGTCCAGTGCCTCCTGCTGATCTTTGCCGCCGCCATAACGCAGCTCGGCGGCTGTCTTCCGCACTTTGCGAGCCTCACTGGACGTTGCGGGGAAAGCACGGTCCAGCACAATGTCTGCCGCGCGGTAGTAGCGATCCACATGAGAAGGTGAAAGTGAAAGCTGAGACCCGATGCGTTCATAGCCATGCCACAACGTATCCTCGTTCAGTTCCCCCGGCTTGGCCGGATCGTAACGCACGCCCAGCAGATCATAGACGGTATTCTGATATTCCTTTCGACTGAGCCGATAGTGCGCCACTGCTGGCCGCGCCGCCATCCGCGCGGCCCGACCTTCCTTCAGCAGAGCGTCAAGTGCGGTGACGAACTCCGAGATTTCATCCGGGGTCGGCTGCGGTTCATCTTCTGGCGGCATCTCGCCGCTGTTGAGCTTATCGAGCGTTTCTGCCCAATGGTGTGTGTCCACACCTGATTTGAAATCACGCGACAGACGATCAAGCCGAATGTCACCTTCTTCCTTCTCAGCACCGTGACAACGGACGCAATGCTTACCGAGAAATACCTCAAACGATTCCGCAGCAGACGCGGACACCGCCATCCCCATGGCAACGCACAACATCAGATGCATCGTCATCAGATGCCTCGTCGATTTCACCAGAAATCCTAAAGCCCGGTAATGCATGCTTCTGCAGGACTCATTGTGGGAGTGGAATGAACTATCAAGCATCAATCATCTCACTAAGACTCAAAAAGGGCTGCAACAATCTGGCTCTATTGATCGCACGTTCCTGAAACGCTTTTGAGCGTAGCAACGTACTTTTATTTCTTCTGAAAAGTCTCACGCCAGCAACTCCTTCATGACATGACCATGAACATCGGTGAGACGTCTTTCGATGCCATTGTGATAAAACGTAAGTCGCGTATGATCCACACCCAACAGGTGCAAAGCCGTTGCGTGAAGGTCGTAACTGTAGGTTGGCTGTTCGACAGCCTTGTATCCGAGTTCGTCGGTGGCCCCGTAACCGACTCCGCCTTTGATTCCGCCACCTGCCATCCATGCCGTGAATGCACCGGCGTTGTGATCCCGCCCCTTTCCGGATCCGCCTTGAGAAGCTGGCTGACGACCAAACTCTGTAGTGCAAATGACGAGTGTGTCGTCGAGCATTCCCTGTTGCTTCAGGTCTTGAAGCAATGCCGATGCGCCAGTGTCCAGCACGGCTCCCCAATAGCCGTGGTCGCGGGTCAGATCTTCATGACTATCCCAATTCGGGCGAATCTTTTTGGCTGTCGTATTCTCCGCGCCACAGTAAATCTGCACAAACCGGACGCCACGCTGCGCCAGACGCCTTGCCAACAAACACTGGCGCCCAAACGGACCGATTTCGGCATCATCGATCTTGTAAAGTTCTTTGATTGAATGGCTCTCATGACTCAGATCAGTCACTTCGGGTGCGCTGAGCTGCAGCCGCGCTGCCAATTCATATGCCTTGATGCGGGCATCAAGTTCGCTGTTATTGCCGCGGGGCTCACGGTGAAGACGATTGAGCTTTTGCAGAAAGTCCAGTCCCGCCTGATCCGCTGCTGGTGTGACTTCTGTAACATCGGCCGGTGGAAACAGGTCCGCAATGGGTTGCTGCGGATTCGTCGTACTGATCGCTGTGGCCTGATGCTCGGCCGGCAGGAAACCGGCGCCCCAGTTGATGATTCCGCCGGGTGGAAGACCGCGCGGATCGGGCAACACCACAAAGGCCGGCAGGTCATCGGCTTCACTGCCAAGACCATACGTCACCCACGAACCCATGCTGGGAAAACCGGGTAGCGAAAATCCGGTATTCATCATGAAGCACGCTGGACCATGCAAGGCGGTCTTGCTGTGCATCGAATAGATGAAGGCCATGTCGTCGACACATTTCGCCAGCCGGGGAAACAGGTCGCTCAACCATAATCCAGCCTGACCGTGTTGACGAAACTTCCAGTGACTCCCTCGGCAGTTGCCTGGCTTCGACGCAAAGAACTGCAACTTGCCATCAGCAGCAAAGGGAGTCCCGTTGCGCCTTTCAAGCTCCGGCTTGTAGTCAAAGGTGTCGACCTGACTCATGCCTCCGGGACAGAAAATCTGAATTACGCGTTTCGCCTTCGGGGCATGATGCAGTTGCGCATGACTGTCGCTGCTTAACATCGCTGCCAAAGCCACCCCGCCCAAACCGCCTCCTGCGGCCTTGAGAAATTCACGACGCGAAAAGTGGTGCGGCGATGCAAACGAGGCGCCACAAACGCCGGTGTTTTGTGAACGCGCGGTCACATTCGTCCTGCCCTGGAACGAGGCAGTCTGCTGTTGAGTTGCGATGCTGGGTTCAATCGACATAGACAAACTCATTAGCGTTGAAGAGTGAACGGCAAAACGAAAAAAGCCCCTGCTTTTCAACGAACTCCCCAGCGATAGTGGCTTCCTCAGGCAATGGCTGTCGTCCGAACGCCAAGCCAAAGGCATGCTTCACTTGTGCACTCACATCTTTACCCGCTTCCTTTTCCAATCGTTCGGCAAAATACCGAGCCTGTCGGAGCATGAAGTCATTATTGTACAGGGCGAGCGATTGCAGAGGCGTCGTGGTGGCAAGCCTCCTTGGCGTGAAATTGGCGGGATCGGGACAATCGAGCGTTGTCAGAAAACGGTCGGGAGTCGTGCGGACGACGTAACGATAAATACTGCGTCTCCAGAGTGCTGGTTCATCTGCGGTGACGTACGTGTAAATCGGAGCGTACGCATCCTGATATCGAAAATCTTCAAATCCGGGACCTCCGCGTTCTGGATTCAGCTTGCCGCTGACGAACAACACGGCATCACGAATGGCTTCCGCTTCGATCCGCCGCGGATTCTGGCGCCAAAGCAGGCGGTTTTCGGCGTCAATCCTGGTGGGATCACCAGTTTCACTGCTAACCCGGCGGGCCTCAGAAACCACAGCGGAATCAACTTCCGTTGCCTGCTGATGATTCCGGCTCGCAAACGCACTTGCCTGCCTGTAGGTTTCACTTGTGACAATGAGACGATGCATGGCCTTGAGCGTCCCGCCCCTCTTGGGCAGTTGGTCGGCAAGCCAGTCCAGCAATTCAGGATGCGAAGGACGCCCACCGCCATAACCGAAGTCGCTCGGTGTCTCGACCAATCCCGTACCAAAATGCCATTGCCACAAACGGTTGACAATGACGCGACGAACGAGCGGATTTTCTGGATGGGTAATCCAGTTTGCCAGTGCAGCTCGTCGATCTCCATCACCAGTTTCCACAGACCCCAAGCCAGGTTCCAACATCGCCAACGCTGAAAATGCAGAGGGAACCAGCGGCTCGCCAGTTGGTGATTCCGGATTGCCACGTGTCAGCAATCGCACCTCTGGTACAGTCGCCTCTGCAACCACTCCAAAGAAACGCGGCGGTGGGCCCAGTTGCTCAAGTTCTTTTTCAATCAGCTTCCGCTGATTCTTGATATCGGCAAGTCGTTGGCGTGATTGCTCCGTCAACATTGGTGGAGCCGACACCTTGATCTGTGGATCACCAAATCCAATTTGATCCATTCCGTATCCATTGCCACCATCGGTCGAAACAAGCGTCAGAAAACGAGTCGACGGTGGCAACTGAACATCGATTTCCTGCAAACCATCGGCTCGCTTCAACATGCGAAAATCGGCGACCTTGTGACCATCCACGAATACCCAAGCATCAGC
>JAPOKD010000295.1 GCA_029977825.1 Planctomycetota bacterium
CCAGGTCGCTCAAGCGTGTGGGTGTCCAGCAGTTGGTTTGCCCTGTCTGTCGCGGCCCATTGCTAATGGCTTGGAAGGCGTCCTTCAGTAGCACCCCAGTTGCTACTGGGGCACAGCATTGTTGTCGTGCAGTTCTAGTACAGCATTGTCGTATTACCTAGTTTTCGACGACTGCAAGGTGATTTCTCGGTTTCTGCAAACGTGATGCTGAGCCTTGGTCAATTGACGCTTGCCAGCTTGTGCGTTGTCTGGCTTGCCAGTTTCGGATCGTTGAGTTTAGCTCGTCGTTCCATTGCTTCCCGTTTGCGACTGCCACTGACGACGTCTTCGAGTTCTTTGGCACTCGGCAGGTCGACTTTCTTTAGTAGTCGATGGATGCGTAGCAAGTCCACGGTTTTCGGAGGTGACTGCTTGCAGTAATCGGACAGTGCTTGAGCCAGGGCTATGTGGGTGCTTACGCCGGGCATCATGCGGCTGGCAGGGATATTAGCTTCGGCAGTCGTTGGTCCGTTGATGATGCGTGATCATTCGAGTTTGCGTTCAGTGCCTGATCAGTCAGGTGACCTACCTGTTGAGGGGCTGTTGTGAGTTATCGCAGGGCAGGTGTCATCAGCAGGCAGGCGAGAAGTGCCGAGCGTTCTGGTAGTTTGTTTTCGATGACGTGTTCATGGAGGGCATGGGCTCCATCACCAACCGCGCCTAATCCATCCAGAGTTGGGCAGTACTGACTTGTCCAGTTTCCATCGGATCCACCCCCCGCTGCTGCCTGTTCCAAATCGAAACCAAGTTGCGTTGCGGCTGTGTGAGCGGCTTGCCAAAGCACTCGATTTCCCGGGGTTGATTCAAGTGGAGGGCGTTCGATACGACCTTGGATATCCAATCGTGTTCCTTCGACGGTTGGATTGATTGCGTGGATGGCCGCTTCGATTCGTCTGGCTTCCTGCTGAGTGGCAACACGTACGTCAATTTCGATTCGACATTCCGGTGCGATCACATTGGGACGCATTCCGCCCTTGATAACGCCAACGTTAACGCTGGTTCCTGACGTCGCGTCATTCATGTTAAACAGCGTTTGAATCACATGCGAAACCTCATGAATGGCACTGATACCTTTTTCTGGATCCAGCCCGGCATGGGCGGCCCGACCATGGACAGTGATCTGGAATCTGCCGACCCCTTTACGTTGCGTCTTGAGGCGTCCATCTGTGCCGAGGGAAGGTTCGACAACGAAAGTGCGGTTTACCACGCGGGCGAGCCGTTCGATTTGTGAAGCTGACTCATGGCTACCGATTTCTTCGTCAGAGTTCATGAAAAAAATAGGCGTCAGCGGCGGTGTTATCCCTAATTCACGCAAGGTCTGAACCGCGAATACAGCCTGGACCAAGCCACCTTTCATGTCGTAGCTGCCGGGACCGTGCAGGCGACCCTCACGGGATTCCACTGGCATGGTTTCCAACGTGCCCAATGGCCAAACTGTATCGACGTGTCCCAAAATCAGTTGCTGGGGCCGCGTTCTATCGCGATCGCAGGGGATGGCAAGCATCTGGCCACCAGACTCGTTGCCTGAAATAAAGCGACACCGGTATTTCATGGATTCCAGCATGGAAGCGAATAATTCAAACACGGCCTGTTGCGTTTCTGGCAGTTTTGAGGGGCTCTCAATGTTGACAGCTTTTCTGAGCATGGCCAGCATGTCAGCTTGCTTCGCAAGAGAATGTGAAAGGATTGCCGCCGCAACGGCCTTGCTGTTTTCTGTCATCCGTGGTGTCCTGAAGGGTGCTGCTATTGATGATTGCAGGTCGCGTGAAAACCGATTCACCCTTACGTGGCAAGGTGAATGACGCATCTGGCACTTTTCACTGTATGACGAGAACCAACCCTGTCTGATTGTGTCAAACACTTGCCCGGCGAGAATACATGATAGCACTTTGGTGCGGCCCACTCGTGATTCACTCTATTGAGTAAACTGGTGAAACTCCTACGCTACATTGTGTTGAACCGACAGCCTGCCGTTTTCAACTGACATGGGAGCGGCCAGAATGCCGGAAGTCGGATCAATACAGATCTTAGTGATTTGATATGTACGTCTTGCCTCAATGATTTGCTGACCAGTGGCATGAGACGTGAGGTGTCGTTTCCGCGGTTCCCCAGCAACGCAGGGAGGTTTGGAATGGATGAAAATTCGCTTGCGAAAATGGTGAAAAGTCTGTCCAGCGGCAAACGCTATGCGAGTGCTTCTTGTGACTTTGCTCAAATGATCTGGTCGGGTCTGGTGACGGACCAGAAACAAATCGAGTTATTGCAGACAGGTAATGCGAATGTCCGCAGGCCAGTGGCATGGGCTGTGTGTGATTTGTCGCCTGACAATGACGTCATGCGATATCTGATGAATGAGTGTTTCAACGATGTTGATACAGTGGTACGGCGGCATGTTTGGGGGGCGATGCGTCAAACTCAGTGTTTGGCTGTTGACCAGAAGCAACAGCTGATAGAGAAGTTGGGGGCAGAGCAGGATGAGGTGGTGCTGAACTTCGTGGATGATGTCGGATCGTCGATACAAAAGTAGAAGCGGTTTCTTGTGAAGTGTCTTTGCAAGCGATGGGTGGCTTGCTGGTGGTGAAGAGAAGAACAGAATTGCGTTCTTGAGCGGTTGAATGGGAAGCTCATGATCGCAAATTGTGCAACCTGTGGAGAGAAAGAGAAGATGATGCGTTTGACACTGGCTATTGCTGTTCTCGTATTTGAGGTTGGTCATGTTTGGGCTACCAACACATGGGATGATGCCTATGACACGAGTAACATTGAAGTGACAATGGTGTATTTCGTGCCATCGGACCGAGTGCCCTTGTCGGATTGGCGTCAGAGGTTGGATTACTACAGGAAGCGGATTGAGCAATTTCATGCTCGTGAGTTTCAAGGTCAATCAAAGCTGACGACAGTTGTGCTCCCGGAGCCGTTCATTTCGGGTTTATCTACCAAACAGTTGAGAGAGGGAGATGCCAATCAGATCTACTTTCGAACATTGAACGAGGTTGATCAACGTTTGAAGTTTGCACCGTCTACGACGGAAGCCAAGCAAGAACGTGAGGCATTTCCTATTTTACTTGTGATGAGTGAAATCAACTGGCGTCCGCTGGATGACTTTTTCCGAGTCAAATCCACCGAGGATGGGTTTGTATTCGAGGGTAACTATAACGGTGGTCAGCATTTTCCCGGTGCTGCCTCAGGTGGAGCTCGCGCGATGTATAACCCCGAGCGAGGCATTGGCTGGGGATTGGTGAGTGCGGATGGCTGGCGTGTGCCGTATCGCGGCTCTGATTGTGTTGTGTATCACGAGGGTTGTGGTCACACCGTTGGCCTTCCTCATCCGGAACCCGGCAATGGTTCGGTGATGAGCATGGGGCAGTACCGCGGCTGGATCAATGAATCGTGGTTAGACAAGGATCAGAAATCACGTCTGGGCTGGGCGCCGCAAGAAGGTACAGCTGAGGTGCAGCTGGATTTGTTTTCCACTTTTCGTGCACTTCCGTCACCGCTAGTGCCTCAACCGGGTGAACCGGTTCGCCTCAATCTGGATTTTCCACAGGACGCCGAGGTCAAGTCATTACGTGTGCAACTGCAAACTTCCGTGACCGGGCCATGGGTTGAAGTGCCACAACGGTGGCAGGGGGCAGTGCCCCAATTCGCTCGTCTTGGGGAATTTGATCGTCCAACTCCTGTCAGTTACCGCGTCCACGCCACACTGATGAATGGGGCAACGGAGGAGTTGTGGGGGTATTTTCAAGTTCGTGCCGATGCTGAACAGCCTCCGATGCCAGTTCCGAGTGCGGGCATGGCACTCGACCTGATGACAACGCAGGGTGAAGAACGTGGCACAGACCAGCAGAGGATGCCTGAGAGGGAAATCGATCTCTTGGCGATGGTGAGTCGAAACAGATCAAAGGAAGGTGAGGATGAAAAAGATGCCGTTTGGAGTGTTGGGGATTGGGCAAGGAGTGATAACACCTTGACCAGCCCCAAGCAGTTCGGGGCTCGTCTGCAATTACCGTATTCACCACCTCGGGAATACCGGTTGACGGTTGTCCTGGAACCGCTGGATGATCCCAACGGCCTGCTGCTTGGAAATGTCGTTGGTGGGAATCAGTTTGCTTGCTTGTTCGGCTACCGCACGCCCAATGGTTATGCCAGTGCTATTGAGAATATTGATGGTCGAAATGTCGGAAATGAGACTACAGTTCGCGGGTCAGTATTCACTCGAGGGCAAATATCACAGCTCGTTGTTACAGTGCAGGAGACTGGTGTCAGCATGATGGTTGATGGTCGTCGACTCATCAATTGGCGGGGTAATGCAGAGCGTCTTTCATTATCAGATTACTGGGCGACCCCTGAGAAACAGTCCATGTTCCTTGGTGCGTATGACTGCCGTTACCGATTCCACCGTGTCCCCCTCGAGCCGCTGGCAGGCGTGGGGCAGCGGTTGGGTCGCTGACGTTATAACGCAATTCATCCAGCACATCGCAGGCAATCACGTGGTTACGATCACGGTTTCGGGGCGGTCCCGTAGCGTTTCTCGAAATCAGCTACAGGATCGTACTTGGGCGTTTTGTAAAGCTGTTGCTGGCGACTGATTTGGCGGTTGGGGTAATAATCAAAGATATTACCATCCCCAATGATCCGCGGGTCGCCCTGTGCTGCAAGTTCCTGCTTGAGCTGATTCCAAAGCGTTGTTTTGACCGCCTTCATTTTGGGATCGTCGGCAAGATTGTTTATGCAATCCGGGTCTTTCTTCATGTCGTAAAGTTCTTCCTGTTCCCGTTTGCCAAAGCTCAGTTCATAGAATCGAAAGTCCGGGTCTGCCATGGAAAGGCCCGTCAGGTAGGACTTGGTGGGTGAGCCATCGCAATTCAAGAGTCCGTATGCGGGGTCACCTGCCGGCCAGCGATTCGGTTTGAAGTTTCGCACGTAAAGATAGTCATCGTTGCGAATGGCACGGGCGGGGAATCCAACCGATAGCTGGTCGCCATCGGTTCGTCCGATATCGTGCCGTTCTTTTCCTAACAGAGTGTGATCACGTTCAGGATCAATGCGGCCCGACTTGGTTGATAAAAGTTGCGGAAGAAAACTCTTTCCCGTGATTTGGGAATGCAACGTGACACCGGCAGCCTGCATGATGGTAGGGGCAACGTCCGGAAACGTAACAAAATCGGTGACAATGCGCCCCGCTTTGATGCGGTTGCCCCAGCGAATTGCCATCGGAATATGAAATCCGTCGTCGTAAATCTGGCCCTTCACTCGCGGGAACGGCATCCCGTGGTCACTGGTGGCAATGACAAGTGTATTCTCGAGCATGCCACGTTTTTCGAGTTGCTTCAAAGCACCACCGATGTGTTGGTCGTACCATTCCACTTCGATGGCGTAGTCAGCCAGGTCTCCGCGGATCGTAGGATTATCCGGGTAGTATGCAGGAACAGTCACCTTGCTCAGATCGCGGCCATCAAGCTTCCAATTGTCTTTGCCGTAACTGCGGTGAGGCTCTTTGGTTCCAAACCAGAAGCAAAAAGGTTGCTGCTCTGGCAGTTGTTTTAAAAATTCCTCGAAGTTGCCTGCGTAATCATTGTTGTTGATCCCTTTGTAGGGAGGCTTGAGTTTTCTGGTTTGAAATGGATGTCCCGCAGGGTTCAGCTTGTCTTTCGTTCTGCTGGCGTCGTAACCGCTGAATTCACCGGGGCCCCAACCTTTGCCGGTGTAGCCGACGCAGTATCCGGCATCTTCAAGAAGAAATGGATAAAACGCCCAACGGTCACTCAGGAAAGGGTTGTGGTTACATGCTTCCTGCAATTGCCATGAATAGCGTCCAGTCAACAGGCAGGCTCGTGCCGGTGCACACTTGGGATTGCAGTTGTAAGCCTGTGTGAAAAGAACTCCTTCGCGTGCAATGCGGTCAAAATTTGGTGTTTCCACATAGGTGCTGCCATAGACCCCCATGCTGTCTCGTGACGCATCGTCGGCGATGATGAACAGGATGTTGGGGCGTTTTGCGGTGACAGGGCTTTCAGCTGCCAGGATGGGAGCAAGGTGGGGCTTCAAAATGAAAGCAAGAACAACAAGTCCGCAGTTGGGGTACTTGTTGGTGAAATGCAGTTTGGGCATGTCGAGAGCGTTGTGGCGTTTGTGGAAAAAACGATCGAAAGAGCGTACAGGCCAAAACCCATTCTAAGCAGGCTACAGGATTTGTTGTGAATCTATTTCTTTGCAGCCGTTTATTTGCTGTCGTCGCAACATTCGGCAATTGCAATGAAAAGTTATTGAAAAGGCCGCGGTATTTGGTCGGAATGAATCAGGTGGGCTGGGCATGAAGCGAGTGGTAAGTATCATCGCAGCTAGGATGGGTGTGGTGCCTTCGCGCAGTGATGGAATGAGCCAGCTTATGTCCTTTAAGAAGAGCGTTCGTTGAAAGCCTCGGATCCGGACGCCCTGACGGTGTTAGAAGATCAACAGTCGAAAAGAGAGTCATGAAATTAAACGACAGCCAGTTACAGGAATTGGAATCCATCGCGAGGAACGCAGGTGCTGGGATACTGAGTGTTTATGAGTCCGACGATTTTGATGTCGAGTCCAAAGGCGACGGGTCTCCGCTGACAAGAGCTGACCGACTGGCACACGATATTATCGTTGCCGGGCTCACCGAATTGACACCAGAAGTGCCCATTGTGTCTGAGGAGTCAGCCAAAGAAGAAATGGAGGAACGTCTATCCTGGGACTTGTTCTGGTTGGTAGATCCGCTCGACGGCACCAAAGAATTTATCAAACGTAATGGGGAATTCACGGTCAATATCGCGCTGATTCATCGAGGGCAGCCAGTGTGCGGTGTTGTTTATGCACCCGTTTTGGATA
>JAPOKD010000831.1 GCA_029977825.1 Planctomycetota bacterium
ACTGGATTGGACGCCCAAGTACGAGAGTGTCGAGGCGATCGTCGAGACTGCATGGAAATGGCATCAATCGCATCCTCATGGTTTTGCTTCCTGATTTCAGTAACGATGTTCACTGGAATCTGAAATATCGCGTTTTGAGCCGCCGGGCCAGATCGATCGTCGTGGCTAGGAGTGGAGCTGGAGTTGCGCTGCAAGGAGTGTGTTGTGCAGTAGCATGGCGATCGTCAGCGGCCCAACACCTCCCGGGACAGGTGTGATTGCTGAGGCAACTTCCATTGCCTCATCGAATGCAACGTCACCGACCAGCTTTTCACCGACACGGTTGATTCCTACGTCGATTACGATTGCTCCTTCACGAATCATGTCTCCACGGATCATCTCGGGGACTCCCACTGCAGCGATCAGGCAATCGGCTGTCTTGCAGATGTCCCTCAGGTCCTCTGTGCGGCTGTGGGCAATCGTAACCGTTGCATTTGCAATTTCGCTTCCGCAGGAGCCGTTTTTCTGAGCAAGCATCATTGCCATCGGCTTGCCCACGATATCGCTTCTCCCGACAACCACGACATGCTTGCCAGCGATGCTCAGGTTGCAGCGATGCAGAAGTTGCACAATTCCGTGTGGTGTGCAGGGCAGGAATCTGGGACGGCCCTGCATGAGCAGGCCAACGTTGACGGGCGAGAAGGCATCGACGTCTTTGAGGGGGGCTACCGTATCGAGTATGGCACGTTCGTCGAACCCTTTTCCACCATTGCCTCCAGTTGGCAGGGGGAGTTGAACAAGGATTCCGTGGACAGCGGGGTCATCATTGAGCCCTCGAATAGTCTCTAAAAGTTTTTGTTGTGAGATTCCGGCGTCCAGTCGCAGGGTTCGACCGTTGATACCGGCTTTTTCGCAGGCCCGCCTCTTGTTGCGAACATAGACTTGGCTCGCTGGGTCTTCGCCAACTAAAACGGCTGTCAGGCACGGTTGGGGGCCTCCTCCATGGACGAATTGCCGCACTTTGTCGGCAACTTCGGCACGAATTTCTGACGCAACTCGTTTCCCATCAAGTAGATCAGCAGTCATCGAATCGATTGGTCCTGTTCAGGGGTGATCGCCATAGTGGCATTTTCCACTGGCCGCTATAGTTGCTTAAAACGCCAAGTTTGCAGAAAATCCATTGTCGAATGGATTTGCATTCTGCACTACGCCACTCCGGAAACGAAATCACACAGGATTTGAGCCCCGATGTCTACCGACGCGCCAAAATTGAGTCCAGTTGAAACCATCAAAGAGGGCAGTGATTACCTGAAGGGGACGATCGATAAGGAGATCGCGGATTCAGTTGATCACTTTGACAAAAGCAATATACAGCTTCTGAAATTTCATGGGACCTACCAGCAGGATGACCGTGACGCACGCTTGACCGCCAAAAAGACAGGTGCAGGCAAGGCGTATTCCATGATGGTGAGGCTGAGAATCCCCGGTGGGCGAATCCGATCGGATCAAATGTTGTCGATGCTGGATCTTTGCGAGCGGTTGGGCAACGCGACCATGAAGATCACGACCCGGCAAACTCTGCAATTACACGGCATTTTGAAGGATGATTTGCGAGAAACAATTGCGTACATCAATGACATCGCATTGTCCACGCTCGCTGCGTGCGGCGATGTGAACCGGAATATCATGTGCTGCCCCGCAAAACGCACGGGGAGGATTCATGCTGATATGGAAAAACTGACGGATGAGCTAACGGAGGCTTTGGCGCCGCAAACTCCTGCCTACCACGAATTGTGGCTGACAGACCCTGAAACTGGGGAAAAGACTCTTGAGGGAGGTGGTGTTGTTGAGCCTTTGTATGGTCCTACCTACCTGCCCAGAAAGTTCAAAATGGGCATTGCTCTGCCCGAAGACAATTGCATCGATATCTACACTCAGGATCTTGGTTTCCTGGCAGTTGTGCGTGACGGGGCCATCATCGGCTACAACGTACTTGTTGGTGGCGGAATGGGGACGACGCCATCGGCTAAGAAGACTTTTCCTGCACTCGCAAAACGCTTGGCGTTTATCAAACCCGAGCAAGCTGTCGGTGTTTCTCAAGCGATCATAAAAGTGCAGCGGGACAATGGCAACCGTCAGGATCGTAAGACCGCCCGTATGAAGTATTTGATCAACGAATGGGGTATCGAGAAATTTCGAGCGGAAGTGGAAAAGTATTACGGTCAAGCACTTGAGGACTGCACCGAAGACGATGTCCATGGTTTTGATGATCACATGGGTTGGCAGGAACAAGGTGATGGCAAGTGGTCCTATGGATTGAACATCGAAAATGGACGGCTGTATGACAATGATGATCGCCAGTTGAAAGCCACTATTCGTGCCATTTGTAGCGAATTCAAAACAGAACTTCGCATGACGGGACACCAGAGTCTGATTTTCACTGATCTCGATGAGACCGATAAAGAAAGACTGATCGGTTTCATCAAACAGCATCAGGTTCCAACCACGGAGGAGACGAGCACTGTTCGACGGTGGTCAATGTCGTGTGTCGCTTTGCCGACTTGCGGTCTGGCAATCACAGAAAGTGAACGTCGCCTGCCAAGTATCATTGATGGCTTGGAAGCACCGCTTGCCAAGTTAGGATTGGACAAAGAAAGATTCACGATTCGGATGACCGGTTGCCCTAATGGCTGCGCCCGACCCTACAACGCAGACTTGGCATTGGTTGGTAAGGCAAAAGGCAAATACACGTTGTATGCCGGAGGTGGATGGTTGGGAAATCGTCTTGCTTATATCTACAAGGACATGGTTCCCGACGATGTTGTGGTCGATGAGTTGGTAACCATCTTTGCAGCATTCAAAGCTCATCGGGAGGAAGGTGAGTCGCTTGGCACATTCTGCACCCGTGTCGGAAAAGATGATCTAGCGACTCTTGCTGCAAATGCGCCAGTTGTCTGAGCGACAGCAGTTTATACCGACAGCTGTTTGTATCGCGCAGCGTTCGGACCTCTACTTTCCAAAATGCAAGTCCGCTTGGGTTTTGGCACATATCCCAGTCGCGACTGCGAGCAGCGTGACGGCGGGGGAAGGTGGGTCTGGATATTTGCTGATGTGACGATGTTACGTGTTTTACGCACGGCAG
>JAPOKD010000544.1 GCA_029977825.1 Planctomycetota bacterium
CAGCCCCCGGCAGGCTGGCGGACCTCGTTGATGAATTCAATAGATGGCAGGCTGAATTCTGACGTTGCCTTGAATGCGTGACGGGGCCCCAGCCAGTAGCTGAAAGCTGGTGAAACGCGGGAATCACGACTACACTGAGGACGTTGAGTGTTGATCTGATGCAACTATCCGCAATCCACCGGCAAAATGTCCCACCTGACTGCTTCATTCTGCAACGGATGGATTTGGAAACTGCAGGAAGTTAGCCAGTTTTCAAACCCGCACAAACGGCAAAACAGGCATATTTCAAACACCATGTCTCAACCTGCGTGTCGGTAGTTCCAACACACAACATGCACGACTCCGCCCCAAAGTACTACGCTGAAGAAACATCAAATCCGTTGAAAAACAGTCACGCCAAACGAATCGCAAAAACTCGCAACTCAATCAAGACACCTATGTTTGCCGTGCCAACCAGGCGTTCTCTCAATCGAATGCTGTTCGAAGTGACTGCGATTGCAATCACCTATGCATTGACCTCGGCACCCAGTGCGAACGCTGAAACAGAAAAAGATGCGTACCAAACTTTGATACGCCCCTACCTGGCGAAATATTGCTTTCAATGTCACGGTCCCGATCAACAGAAAGCTGACCTGCGATTGGATCAACTCGACCCAGACATGATTCACGGCAGTGACATGGACATGTGGCAGGAAGTACTTGATCTGACCAATGTCAGTGAGATGCCTCCGGAGGAAGTGAAACAACCTTCAAATCAGGAGCGTCAGGTCCTGGTCGATGCACTGACTGCTGAACTTCGTCAAGCCATGGAGGCTAGACGCTCGACTGGTGGCAGGAACATTCTTCGCCGCATGACAGCTTACGAATACAATAACACTCTTCGGGACCTGCTTAACCTCGACCTGCGATACGCGACCGACTTGCCGCCCGAAGGCGTCGCCAAGGAGGGATTCAAAAACAACAGCGGAGTGTTAGGCACTTCGGCACTTCATATCGAGTACTTCGAACGTATCGCCCGATCAGCTTTGGAGAGAATCATACTCGTTCCTGAGCAGCAACCCAAACCTTACTTTGTCCGTGTGGAACCTGAAAACGCGTTCAACACAGGTGGTTCAAGTGAACCCGGGAAGAGAGGAAGAAGGAACAGCAACAAAGCAGTTGGATTCAACCTCAAGCCTGGGCCCGACTTTTCTCCCGGCACCAAAGTAAAGGCAGGAATTTTTCGCCTGGAACATGGCACGCCGACAAGTGATGGAATCATCCTTGCCGGCAATCGTCCATCCGACCGGGTTGGAAATGTGTTTGCTGAAGAAAAGAAAATTGGTGGATCCAAAGGCGCGGGTCGATCTGGATGGCAACCCGAATTCCGCATTGAATTATATGAGGTTCCTCATGAAGCCCCCGTTCAGGTCCGCATCCGGTGCTCAGCGATCCCCGGTGCCAACCAATCATTTCCACGACTCTCCTTTGAACTGGGGTCCTTCCGCGGTGCGAATGTCTCGGACCAAAAAGAGGCTGCAAACATTGAAGTCCGTTCAACCGAGATGGAAACTTATGAATTTGTCGTTCAGGGTGCGAACTTTCCCTTTCAGTCCAATAAACCTGCTCGCCCATCCTACTTTCGTATTTTCAACGACTATCGCCGCGGTACGAGTCAACTTTCCTATGAAGATTTGCCCAAACTGAAGATTGACTGGGTTGAGCTCACCTGCAATCACTTCGACACTTGGCCATCTTCACAGCGGCAGGCCATCCTATTCAAGTCCAGGAATCAGTCAAACGAAGCGGTGTATGCCGGGGAGATCCTTGCCAAGTTCATGGAACGCGCCTACCGGCGTCCCGTGACTGAAATGGAACTTGATCGCAAACTGGCCTTGTTCCAAAAGCTGAGAGATCGCGAACCATCGTTTGAACACACCATCGTTTCGACCCTGACAGCGGTGCTTTGTTCACCAAACTTTTTACTACTCAGTGAACCCGAAACTACTGAGGTCGCGGACGGCATACAGCTTGAAAAGCGTCGAATCGACGATTACGAGCTTGCTTCGCGACTGTCTTACTTTCTTTGGAGTTCGATGCCTGATGAAACGCTGTTTGATTTGGCAAAGCAGAAGAAACTGCATCAAAAGGAAACTCTCATTGCCCAAACCCGCCGGATGCTGGCAGATCCGAAATCCGAAGCCTTCTCTGAAAACTTTGCCGCCCAGTGGCTTGATCTGGCAGGCATTCGGCGTCTCGCGGTGAATCCCGAATACTTCAAGTTCGACGAACGAACCAAAGATCTGTTTGAGCAGGAAACCATCCAGTTTGTGCATCATGTGCTGACAGAAAACCTTCCCATCCAGACCTTCATCGACTCTGATTTTTCGGTTCTGAACCCCAACCTGGCACGGCACTACCGAATCCCGGATATCAGCGGTGGGTTTCAGGTCGTTCCCGTCAGCAAGGATCACCATCGTGGCGGCTTGCTGACGCAGGCAAGCATGTTGTTTGGGAATTCTACCGGTGCTGAAACTCATCCCATCAAACGCGGTGTCTGGGTTTTGGAACGCATGCTTGATGACCCACCACCGCCACCGCCACCCAATGTGCCAGACCTGCCAGAGCCACCCGCCTTGGACGAAAATGTGCTGTCACTGAAAGAAAGACTGGTGGCACACGCCAATAACGCCAGTTGCCGCGACTGCCACCGAAAAATTGATCCTTGGGGCGTAGCATTCGAAAACTACAATGCATTGGGGCAATGGCGGGAAGGCTCCAAGGACCCATTGGTGCTAGGTCCCCACCAAAATGTCAACATTGACCCCTCAACACGGCTCAGCAATGGTACAAACATCCGCAATCTGAACGATCTCAAGCACTACCTATTAACGGAAAAGGAAGCGCAATTTCGTCGTGCAGTGGTCCGCAAAGCGATGTCATACGGCCTCGGGCGTTATCTTGAGTTTGCTGATCGACCAGCCGTCGATTCCATTTGCGAAACAATGCAGGAAAGCGGAGACAGGTTCCAGACCTTGATTGAACAAATCGTCGTGTCTGAACCTTTTTCCACCAAGTGAAGTCACGCCGATCACTTCACCAAATGCCACCACCAAGCCACCCCATCACTTACCAACTCATACCCCCACCTCTAGCGAGCGAATTGTGAAACGCAAATCCTGGCATCTCAACCGACGAATGGCGTTGAAGTCCACTGGCGTATGTCTGGGCCTTCCATGGCTGGAAGGCATGGCGAGTAATCAATCGAATCGCCCCCGTCAAAGATTCTTTGCGGGTTATTTTGCATACGGTGTTCCCATGCCTGCGGACGATGCCGCTGATCGTATGGAACATGGTTGGTTCCCGATGGGTAAGGGCAAAGAGTACGTTGCTCCCAAAATGCATCAGAGCATCATGCCGCTGAGAGAAAAAATTACTTTTTTATCGGGTCTTTCCCACCCCGCCATGCGCAGCACCTCTGCTCACAAAGGCGCAGATTATTTTCTAACGGGCGCAGACATCCTAAAAACCTATGACAAACAATCCATTTCGATCGACCAGTATCTGGCACAGGAATTAGGCAAAGACACTCGTTTCCAATCTTTGGTGATGTCGTCACTGGGCGGTGTCAATCGCCCTTATCGCTCCTCGACACTTTCGTTCGATCGCAGCGGTCGCCCCATCCCAGCTCAGAACAGACCAGCCGAAATTTTTCGGCGCATGTTTGGCGAGGTCACACCTTCCGAACAAAACGCACTGGCGAGCCGTGGCAGCATCATTGACGAAGTGCTCAGTGAAGCCAATGACCTGAACCAGCGGCTTGGCGCCAATGACCGGCGTAAGATGGATGAGTACCTCAGCTCGGTCCGAGAAGTAGAACAAATGACCGAGCGAGCCAAACGCTGGCAAAACACCCCCAAGCCAGACATATCCCGTGAGGGCCTGGAATTGGATGCCAATCCAACCAGCCCCGAGGAATATCTGACAGTCATGTACGATCTTCTCGCTTTGGCTTTTCAGACAGATTCGACCCGTGTGGCAACGTTTCAAACCGCCTGCGAAGAAGCAGGTCCAACGGACCGATTCCCTTCGGCCATCGGGTTGGCGCACTCATCACACAAGCTGTCTCACGAAAAGAAAAACTACGCCGACGTCGCCAAGTACATCACGTTTCTCAATGACATGCACGCAAATTTCATCAAGAAGCTGGATTCAATCCAGGAAAATGATGGCAGCCTGTTGGACAACACCCTGTGCTTTTATGGGTGTGCGACCAGTAAGACCCACCAGGCGACCAACTACCCCATCATTCTCAGTGGCGGCAAGAACATGGGTTTTCAACACGGTTCACATTTACATTACGGGGACAATGTCCCGCTATCGAATCTGTTTCTGACGATCGCCAACCAGATGACGACGCCAACATCACGATTCAGTGACAGCACCAGTGACATCACAGAAGTTCTTAGCTGACGGCAAATAGCCTTGACCGCCGATCCTTAACGCGCGGACCACTGCAAAGTGCAGCGGTGTCAGCTTTTC
>JAPOKD010000726.1 GCA_029977825.1 Planctomycetota bacterium
CCCAACGGGGGCGACGGATGGCTTCGTTCATTAACGTTCGTGCCCAGTGAGAATAAGATCCATGTCAGGACCTATTCACCTTTGTTGGACAAGGAAAACAAGGCTGAGAAGGAAACTTTCTCTTTGGATTACCAAATGACCAGCGCTCGGCCGCAGGCTGAATGAGGCGCGAGCGTGGACTGCGTGAGCCCTTCGCAGGCGTGATGGAACCAGATTAATGTTGAGATGGTCTCTCCTAGACGTCATGGAAAACGACATCATTCAGTCACGCGATTAATGGCCGGTACTCGGAAGTCGCAGCCAGATCTGATGCGATGATTGAGTGATCTTTTACCACTTTGTCGGACCTGCGTGAGCGACTGGGTAGTGATGGCGAAGCTGTTATGGCGATGGAACCCCGGAGTGGAGAGCGAATAGGCCGCGGGAGGGTCCGCTTGCTCACGATCTGATGGGTAGTCACCTTGAAATGCAGCTGTTTTGGGTTGCCTGTCCGTTGCTATACGTTTGAAGCACCTGCGGCAGGGTGTGAGTGACTGTGTTAAGATAGTAGCAGTGCGAGCCCCGTCGTTGTCGTCGCATGCCCACCTTTACTGTCCCGCCCATATTGGTATTTCAGTGACGCACCTGAAAGTTCTCGTGTGCTTCGCCATCGTCATTTGCAGCATGACGTGTGGTTCGCGCGCGCTTGACGCGGCTGAGCCCCTGCACAACCGGATCGATGATCTTGTGGTGGCTCATGAGGGTTTCCGCAGTTCTGTAGCGCAGTCGACAGACGATGCCTCGTTTTTGCGTCGTGTCCATTTGGATTTGACCGGTTCGATACCCACTTCCGATCAGACTCGTGACTTCCTTGCCGATTCGGCGGCTGACAAACGGGCACGACTGATTGACAAGCTGCTTGATTCACCGCAATACGCACGGCGGATGCAGGTGGTGTTTGATGTCATGTTGATGGAGCGTCGAGCAAGCAAGCATATCAAGGCGGAACAGTGGGAAGATTATTTGTGGGATTCGTTTCGGCAAAACAAGTCTTGGTTGCAGCTTAGCACCGAGATATTGACGGCAGATGGAACGGAGGAACAGACGCGACCTGCAGCTCGTTTCATGTTGGATCGCGAGTTGAACGTGGATGAGGTCACAAGAGATTTGGGCCGGATGTTTTTGGGACGCGACTTGCAGTGCGCGCAATGTCACGACCACCCTGCGATCGCCGATTATCTTCAACGCCATTACTACGGGTTGGCAGCATTCATTAAACGAAGTTTTGTGTTCAAGGACCCGAAGACCAAGGCGTCATCGATCGGGGAGAAGGCAGACGGCGAAATCGAGTTCACGTCGGTGTTCACGTCAGAGAAAGACAAGACCGCACCGCGAGTGCTGGATGCGGATCCGATTGCCGATCCACCCGGCGGCGACGAGCTGTATAAGGTCAAACCAGCAAAGGATGTTCGCTCTGTGCCGCTTTACAGCCGGCGACTCCAACTCGCGCAATCGCTCACGGACCCCGCCAATGTGGCGTTTCGGTTTAACATCGCCAATCGAGTCTGGGCACTGATGATGGGGCGGGGGTTGGTAGAACCGGTTGACATGTGGCATGCAGATAATTTGCCCACTCATCCTGAACTGCTGAATCTGTTGGCGGAATCGTTTTTGGAGCACGAGTACGATCTCAAGTATTTGGTGCGTCAATTGGCGTTGACAGACACGTACCAGCGGAGCAGTCAGTACGCGCCGCCGTTGGCCGGGCAGGACTCCGATGATGCAACCGCGGGAACGGCTGATTATGCTGTGGCAATGTTGAAGCCGCTGTCGCCTGAACAACTCGCCTGGTCGATGATGAAGGCGAGCGGATTGGCAGAGCAGCAGCTTGCGTCCTTGATTTCCAAACAGGAAAAAGCTGCAGAGAAAGCGGAACATGAGGCGGAAGAAAGAGCTGGGAAAGCGGCTGATGAAAAGACCACTGAAGTAACCGTTAAACTGCAGTCTGCAAGTGATCCTGTGTGGCAGGAAAAGAGTTTGAACAAGGCGTTGCGTGCCCATGTTGCTACGTTTGCAGGAGTGTTCGGTAACAAGGGAGTGCAGCAGTCCCGCTTTGATGCCTCAGCGGATCAGGCGTTGTTTCTGCGCAACGGCGATCTGATCCAACGGTGGGTGGCGCTGAAGAATGGGCTGTCAGACCGGTTGGCGGCGATGAAAGACGCCGAGGTAGCGGAAGAATTTTATCTAGCGGTTTTCTCCCGGATGCCCAGTGCGGAAGAGTCAAAGCTGATTGAGGAAATGCTCGAGCTTAGCGACGACCGCAAAGCACAAATGCGACAATTGGTTTGGGCTGGACTCGCCTCGGCAGAGTTTCGTTTCAACCACTGACAGGGTTGTTTGACACGATTGTTTGATTGGAGGCCGTAAATGCGACGACATCACGACTGCAATGGGCTTGATCACTTGATCGCCCGCCGATCGTTCCTGGCGGGTTCGGCTGCCGGCGTGATTGGCGCCAATGCGATCGGTGGCGAAGGGTTGCTAACGCCAGCACACGCTGCTGTTCTGGAAAAGGAACAGAAACGTATTTTGCAGATCTACTTGCAGGGAGGCGTCAGTCAGCTTGAGTCATGGGATCCCAAACCCGGAACCAAGTATGGGGGGCCGTTCCAGGCGATTCCGACTTCAGTACCGGGAATGCATATCTCGGAGTTGCTGCCTCATACGGCTAAGCGAATGCACATGTTGTCGATTGTGCGAAGCATCAACTCGAAGATCGGTGATCACAACCAGGGCATGCTGTTCATGGAGAAAGGGCGACGAGCTGGCGAGTATCCCTACGTGGGTTCGGTTGCCTCGCGGTATCTGGCACCGGCCAATGGGGAGCTGCCGGGTTACATACACATCACCAAACGCGGCATTAATGACGCGACGGCTGCTTTTTTGGGGGCACGGCATGCTCAATTGAAACTCGACGGTAACAAGCCGCCAGCCAATCTGGCTGTCCCATCGTCGATAGACACAACAGCAGATGCGGCGCGCGAGCAAATGCGGCTGCGCTTCAATCAACGTTTTTCAAGGCAGCGATCGCCAGCACTCACCGACGTTTACAACAGTTCGTACGAGCAAGCTGCCAAGTTGATGAAGCGAAAAGCAATGTTTGAGGGGAAGGCACAGGAAAAAGATCTCGACCGCTACGGTCGGCACGATTTTGGACAGCATTGCCTGTTGGCGCGGAACCTGCTCGAAAATGGGGCCACCTGTGTCAAGGTGACACATCATGGGTACGACACTCATGCTGAAAATTTCAATTTCCATCTTGAACAGCTTGGTGAATTTGACCTGACGTTTTCGACACTGTTGGATGACATTCACGATCGTGGAATGCTGGACAGCACTCTGGTGATGGTCTATTCCGAAATGGGCCGCACGCCCAAGATCAATTCAAAATATGGTCGTGACCATTGGGGAACCGCGTGGTCGATGGCATTGGGGGGCTGTGGCATTCAACCCGGCGGCATTGTGGGAAAGACCAATGCGGACGGTACGAAAGTCGCGGAGCGTGAGGTTGATGCAGGGCACTTGTTTCATACCTATCTATC
>JAPOKD010000803.1 GCA_029977825.1 Planctomycetota bacterium
AAAAAGGCTGGAATACTCGATACTTCGCAAGCATCAAGCCGGGGGCTGCGCCGCAGGGTGAACCTGACCGTTACATCTGTGCGGCGGCCTTGGCCCGCGAGATCGATGCTTCCATGTCGTCGAACACTCTTGCGGTTCCCTCATCGAAGATCCGTCCGATCAGCAGGTTGGTGACACTGCCGCGGTGCTCAGGGTGCTCCTTCATGAAGCGTCCGATGCTGAATTCTTTTGTATAGAACGCATGTACAAGTTTGCGGATCAAGCTTGCCCCCTCCTTGAAATCCTCGCACCACGACCCGAGTTGCTGCCCTGAGAGGTTACCGCTTTTCAGACCCTCCGCGACCGCATCCCCGGCTCTGACACCCATTTCCAAAGCGAAGTAGACGCCAGATGAATAAACCGGGTCGATTAATCCCAGGGCGTCGCCGACCAGTACCCAACCGTCGCCAGCATTGGCTTTGGTCATGTACGAGAACTCTTTGGCGGTGCGGATATCACCAAGCTGAGTTGCATGGGTCAGACGTGGCTTTAGACCAGGGCACTGTTCCAGCTCTTCAAAGAAAACTTCCTCCGGCTTGCCGCGACCCTTGAGCAGATAATCACTGTCAGAGACGCAACCGATGCTGGTGATCCCCCGCGAAAGAGGGATGAACCAGAACCACGCCTCTTTGTTCGCCGTGTTCATGATGATGGTGGCGCCCTCGTTGTCGCCTTCGCCGCGAACTGCACCTTTGTAATAAGTCCAGATGGCGGCCTTCTTCAAGTCGGGATCAACCTGCTTCAGTCCCAACTTGTTGGCTACAAAGGATTGCTGGCCGGTCCCGTCAATCACGACACGGCAATCAATCTCTTTTATCTCGTCATTCGCCTGTTTGATCACAACACCGCATGCGGCGCCGGACTCGTTGAATCTTACGTCGACGAGACGGGTCTGATCGTAGCAGTCGGCTCCCAGTTCAGCGGCTCGGTCGAACAGCATTTTATCGAACTCGCTACGCTCCACCTGCCAGGTCTCGCTGCACGCTCGATCGTCGTGATCGCGGAAGAAGAACGGCTCGGATTCGGTTCCCTTGTGCGTGATGAATTGGACGCTCTTCTTCACCTGCCATCCGCTCGTTCGCACCCGCTCGGTCAGGCCGAGACGCTGCAGAGGCCAAAATGTCTCGGGCATCAGCGATTCCCCAACATGGAAACGAGGCACTGCCTCCCGCTCGATCAGCAGGGTGTCGCAACCGGCTTCTGCCACTGTGGCCGCGGCGGAAGATCCACCGGGGCCGCCACCAATGACAACGCAATCGTACTGTGATTTCATCTGTTTCAGCTTCTACTTGGGTTCTGCCAGTGCCGCGGAGGATCCGACCACCGCTCGCATGGAATACCGAAAATTATAGCCGCTCGTTAACCCCGGCCTGCTGCCGCTCCACCGCCAGTTGAGTTGCTGGCCTGCGTGAAATTCCGTCCGATATTTCTTTTTCACGTATTTTCTTCGTTTATTGAGCTGCTTGCAGCCTTGCGGGGGCTTGAGCCCAACGCATTTTACCGCGGATTATCCGAAAAATTTCCCCTCTGCCTGCCGCTTTCGGTTGGCGTCGAGCAACCTGGTCAAGAACATCAACGGTTTGTTTCCTATACAATCGACGGATTGTCGCAGGCTGTCATTCGAAGACCAGTTTTGCTGGCGGGCTCGCCAACCATTTCCTTCCATCTATTTCAGGTTATTCATGCCACGTCGCCGTTTCTTGATTTCTGCTTTTTTGCTTTGTTGCTGTGTGTTGGTCGGAGCTCGCTGCTCCGTTGCTAACGCTGAGACCAAACCCAATATCGTGATCGTTATCACGGACGACCAAGGCTATGGTGACCTGTCATGCCACGGGAATCCTGTTCTGAAAACGCCGAATCTGGATGCGTTGCATGCTGACGCGGTACGGCTTGTTGATTACCACGTTGCGCCAACGTGTTCTCCAACACGAGCAGCTTTCCTGACTGGTCACTGGACCAACCGTACGGGTGTTTGGCACACCATCATGGGGCGATCCATGCTCCGTGAGAGCGAAGTTACCATGGGGCAGGTTTTCAAAGACAATGGATACGCTACCGGAATGTTCGGGAAGTGGCATCTGGGTGACAACTATCCGTTCCGCCCAGAAGATCGTGGGTTCACAGAAGTGATGCGACATGGTGGTGGCGGCGTAGGACAGACGCCTGACTATTGGGACAATGCTTATTTCGATGGCAGCTACTGGCATAATGGGAAGCCTGAGGCTGTCGACGGTTTTTGTACGGATGTGTTTTTCCGGTACGCCAAGAACTTCATCAAGGCGCAGAAAGACGCCGGCAAGCCTTTCCTCGCCTACATTGCCACGAATGCTCCGCACGGACCTATGCAT
This sequence comes from Planctomycetota bacterium, assembly GCA_029977825.1. Taxonomy (GTDB): domain Bacteria; phylum Planctomycetota; class Planctomycetia; order Pirellulales; family Pirellulaceae; genus Rubripirellula. The sequence goes on from JAPOKD010000803.1 coordinate 2,388, forward strand.
TCCCCTGAGGAGTTCAGCGAGCCGTATCAGGACCAGAATGTCAACTTGGCAAATTTTTACGGCATGATCGCCAACATCGACAAGAATGTCGGTGAGTTGCGGGACTTTCTCGATGATCAGGGCTTGGCAGAAAACACCATCTTTATTTTTACAACCGACAATGGAACGTCTGCTGGTGATCGCGTGTTCAATTCGGGTATGCGTGGAAAGAAGGGCAGCGAATATGACGGGGGTCATCGAGTTCCCATGTTCATTCGTTGGCCGGACGGAAAGCTGACAGGCGGGCGTGATGTTGAGACGATCACGGCTTATGTTGACGTTCTGCCGACTCTCATCGACTTGTGTGCTGTTGAGGCTCCCAAGGGTGTCAGGTTTGATGGCGTTTCAATCACCCCGTTGCTGAATGGTAAGCCACCGGTTGCATGGCCGGATCGAATCCTCGTGACTGATTCGCAGCGGGTTAAAGATCCAATCAAATGGCGCAAAAGCGCTGTGATGACTTCAACTTGGCGTTTGAACAATGGAAAGGAACTGTACAACATCAAGTCTGATCCCGGCCAAAAACAGAATGTGGCAGCAGCGCACCCGAAAGTGGTGAAGCGTCTTACAGACTTCTACGATCAATGGTGGGCTGAAATCGAACCGTCCTTTCAGAACGCGACGGCAATCTACTTGGGGCATCCGGCTGATAATCCCGCCAGATTGACGTCGCATGATTGGATTACGACAGGCTCAACGCCATGGAATCAGAGTCATGTGCGTCGTGCGATGAACGGAAAAGGAAATACCGGTTTCTGGAATGTGAAAGTAACTGAGCCCGGTGAGTATCAATTCCGTCTCCGACGTTG
>JAPOKD010000140.1 GCA_029977825.1 Planctomycetota bacterium
AATTCAATACGCTGAATTTTGATCACCACTGACACGGCTTTAACTCCGCAATCATCTCATTTTTCCTGTCAGATTTTGCAGCAACAGGTAGCGTCAATGTGTTGAACAATTGCCACAACTACAATATCAGCCCAGCCGATCCACTCAACACCAACGGCGGAAACACGCGGTAGCGGCGAGAACATCATCTCATCGAACCGGCTGTGAATCCAACGTGATAGAGGGATTTGGCCTAGCCAAGATCTGACTGTCTCAGGATGACGACGCGAACTGCAAAAGCGATCATCACACTGCGTCTACTCCTCTCCCCCGCGTCATACCTAACCAACCACATCCCTCATAAGTCCAATGAATCGTTTTTTTGCAACCTGCTTGTTGGTGACATTTACCTTTTCGTCTTCATCCGAGACCTCAGGTGTGGAAGTCACTGGCAAGCCTAACGTGATCATTATCTACTCCGATGACCATGGCTACACGGACTTGGGTATTCACGGGATCGACGGTAATGTTGACACGCCCAACATGGACATTCTGGCCAAGGGCGGTGCCTTGATGAGGGCTGGCTACAGCTCAGCGCCCCAATGCCGTCCATCGCGATGTGGCTTGATGGCCGGTCGCATTCAAAACGAATTTGGATTTGCAGATAACAAAATGGACGCAGGTGAAGGTCAGGGCAACATGCCGAGGGTTTACCCGGATGGCACAGACATGGCAGGCGAGCGTCTGCTCACGATCGCAGATCGCATGAAAGCACTGGGCTACGTGACTGGTTTTTCAGGAAAATGGCACTGTGGCCCCAATGACGACAAGAACAAGCAGTACGACCCGCGCGGTCGCGGCTTCGACGAATACTGGGTGGGTGCGATGACAACAGGTAGCACCAACCTCGATCTCGAAGGCAATCTGGTGCCCCACCAACAAAAAGCAAACTGGCCCAAAGCACTGCAAAATCGCGTGATCCTGCAGGGTAAGTTTGCTGAGGCCTTCGTCACTCGCAATAAAACCAAGCCGTTCTTTCTGTATTTCCCAATCTACGGGCCGCACGTGCCAATGATCAGGAAAACCGACCCGTACTATAAAAACTTTCCAGTACAGTCATACCCACACTACAACGACGAGCAAAATTCGGTACGTCGACAGGGCTTGGCATTACTCAAAGCAATGGATGATGCCATCGGTGGCCTGGTGGAAACGCTGCGCAACAACAGGCTTGAGGAAAATACTTTGATTCTGTTTGCCGGGGACAATGGCGCGCCGGGAAAACAGACGCACAACAGCCCGATTGGCAGCTGGAACGGGTCCAACAATGTCCCGATGCGGGGCGTGAAAGGCTGGTTACATGAGGGCGGAATCCGCGTGCCCATGTTTGCCTACTGGAAAGGGAAAATTCAACCAGGACAGGTCATCGATGAAATGGTCACCACGCTTGACTTCACTGCAACCACTCTGGCCTTGGGGGGAGGTGAAATTCCGGCGGAATTCGATGGCATTGATTTGATCCCCCGTTTGACTGGCGCTACGCACCAACTGAGCCGCAGCCAGCCCATGTACTGGGATTTCTACACAGGTCAGGCGATTCGTGAAGGCGACTGGAAACTGTGGCGAAAAGATGAAACCACCGTCCTGTTCAATATCGCAACAGACCCCGCCGAGCTGACGAACCTTGCTTACAAGAAGCCAGAGCTAGTAAAGACACTGTCGGAGAAACTTGATAAGTGGGTCGAAACATTACCGGCCACCGCCCGTTATGATCCCGAGAAACGTGGAAAAAACATGGTCAGCGCACTTGGCGGTGCGCCTGCAGACGTCAAACCTGACCCTCGTTACCTGATCCCCTATGATCAACCTGTCGCGACACCGTATCCGGCAGCAGTCATGACCCCGGGTGGCCCGGCGGTTGCCCCATTGGCAGCCAAGACATCCAACCGCACGCAGCCCCCGCGCAAAGCCGGACCGCAGCGTGCGCAGAATCCGAACGAGGCGATGCAAAAGAACAAAGGGAGTCAGCGGGACCCCGTCAAGCTATTTCAACGGCGTGACCAAAATCAGGATGGTTTCGTCACGCTTGAAGAGTTCATTGGTGATCCCGCAAATCGTAATGTGCCTGTCCTGACGAAGATGTTTCGATCTCGAGACACCAACAACGACCAACGGCTAACACTGGAAGAAATGAAGACCCCAGCAAAGCGATGAACCTGTTCTCCACTTCCAGGATCCGCCTGGTTCTATCCGGGCCGTATCGAGGACAATGGATTCGCATCCCTTTGCGTCATCGTCACATCCATCCACCACGCCAGCGTTTTAAGCTTTGTGATCTTCATTCTCTGCCTACTAATCACATTCATGACTGATCAGATTTATTCCCTTCACAATGCCATCATCCCGATTGATTAATTCACCTACAATGTCATGATATTTGCGTTCTTGTGGACATGAAAACTTTAGTATTCATCTTCTTGCTGCTACCTGCGAATGACCTTGACTGGACCTTGCGCCAAGAACAGCCAAGCCTAAAATGAACGGTTCCTCGTGATAAGACACAAAGCGTTCCGAAGCGTCCTTGGAATTTCATTCTCACTTTTTGCTGTGATCAGTGCTGCGCAATTCCAGCGTGGTTTCATGGGCGGGCGAGGCCCAGTCGCCAATCGCAACGACTATCCGACGTGGGCACTGGATGCAGGTTTCGAAGAAGACGTCTTTACATTCGCGCGAATCCAATACGATTCGATGTCATACCGTCCGGGTCGCCAATGGGATAATGACTTTCCCGATTGCGACTGGAATTTTTCAGCAAGATTGCAGGAACTGACGTCAATGAAGGTCGATCCCAATGGCAAAGTCCTCCGATTTTCCGATCCGAATTTGTGTGACTATCCGTTCATTTTCATGTCCAACGTGAACGAGATGATCCTAAGCCGGCAAGACGCAGAAGCATTACGAAACTACCTGCTTAACGGTGGATTCATGATGGCAGACGACTTTTGGGCACCGGGGGGCTGGCGGCACGTCTACTCGCAAATGAAACGAGTGTTTCCAGATCGCGAGCCCAGGGAACTTGGGCCAGATCACGAAATTTTTCACCTTGTTTACGATCTCAAAGGCGTACCACAGGTTCCCAGCATTCGCGCATGGCAACGCGGTCACACGTTCGAATACTGGCACGGTGATCCAGAGGGCGATGAGGCTCCCCACTTCTGGGGTTTCTTTGACGACTCGAACCGCTTGATGGCGCTGCTTTGCCACAACAACGATATCGGCGATGGCTGGGAACGTGAAGGCGAATCACCCGAGTACTTCAAAGAGTACTCCGTTCGCGTCTCGTATCCGCTGGGGATCAACATCGTCACCTATGCGATGACTCATTGAATCGCCACGGACCGCTTTGAGAATACTCAAACAGCAATCGATTAGTGTCTCGATTCAGTGAATCGAGCACTCCAAACGCAAAAGCATTGATCACTTATTGACTTGTTTTTGAAAATGTTCTTCGAGGCAATCAAGCACGATCTGTTCATCGTCAATCCACCGATGCGTGGCCCCCAGATCGGTACGATCAATGTTATGAATGATCGCTGGATTTTCCGTCTGGTTCACGGTCGGAGCCCCACCAACCCAGAAGGTCGGCAACGCAAAAAGGTTCTGATATTGATTGATGTGATATTGCGAACCGGGTGGCAACCTAGTCTCCGCTTGCAAGGATGTAAGCCACCACCCATCTTGCCTTATAGCATCAATGTACCCTGTGAATACAATCTCAAACGGCTTCTTGATGCCGGGGGCCGGTTCACGCGGCACTCGTTCAATGGAGCCGTCGGTATCACGATAAGTCGATTCAGTGGCCGTCAAATGCCATCCCATGAGATAGGCAACGCCACCACCATGGCTGTAACCCGTTAACGCAACATCGGTTACACCGCGATGATTGACCGCACTTTTGATTTCCTCGTAGGCTGGCTCAAGGCAGTCGAATTCCAAATCATAGTAATCCGATTCATCAAACGCATAGATGTCATAGCCATCGTGGTATTGATTTATAGCCCACTCCATGATGCCATCCTTGTTGCCGTCATCATTTTGATCAGCAGGGTCGTTCGGGACAGCGAGTTCGCCCATCCAGGTAATGGTAATACTCTCGAAAGGCTTGTAGCTGACGGTATCCGCAACCACTCTCCCCATCCCTGTATTAGCTGCTCGCGCGTAAATCGAAATGGTTGATACCCCGCCTGGCAATTTCGGTGACTCGACCCACAACTGGGTGCTTTGTCGACTGACGTTGTCATCATTAAAAATCAACGCATCATTCGGTGGTGTCTCATTGCTTGGGTGTCCAAGACTGGTTTCCAGAATTGGGTCCGTCCGGTCTGGGCTACCCCAAATTGAAACATTGGTATTTGAGCGTTCAATTACCCATTCAACCCCTGGCCCACCGGAAAGCACAACTGTGTCCAATTGCATCAAATCATCTTCACCGGGCACGGCAGTTCGTTGCATCCCATCAGCCACACCGTCACCATCGTCGTCATCACCGTTGATGCGGATACCGATCGCTTCAACGTCTTCAACATCTGGTGGGATGATGTAATCGCGAAATACCGGTGTCTGCTGACGATGAGCCGAAAGGTCTCCGTCTACCACCGTAAGCAACACGGCATCGGATGCAACGGGTTCGCCATCGGGCCGGAATAATGTCCAAGTCAGGGTTGCGACCCCTGCCTCAACTCCCTCGACCCACACACTGGACGGAACATCGTCACTACCAATCGTAAAACGGGTCCCTACGTAATGCTTCATCGGTGAACCATAAACCTCGATACTGGACGCGTCCGCTCCGCTCAATTCCAGTCCATAACCATCCAAATTGGTTGTACTGGAGCCGAAGGACAGCGACACCTCTTCCAGATCATCATCCGGAAAACTCAAAAAGTCCTGATTGGGATCAAACTGATTTTCGTAGTCAGGTATTCCGTCAGCGTTATCGTCATCACGATTCAAAAGCACAATGTTTCCCGGCGCCTCCAATTCAAGACTGTCTTCCTGGATCGAACGCTCCAGCCGACCGGAGTTATCGCTATCTGTATCGATGTCTGCCGAGAATGACTGGATGAATCCCGCATCAATGTCCTTGCGTTCATCGCCCTCGTTTAGAAACAGCGTGTACTGACCTGCATCGCTATCGATCGTGTCATCATAACCAGCACCCCTTGGCGAAAACGCAAAATCAATCGGGGCGATGAACGACACCTGATACCCGCCAGGATTCAGATCTTCAAAATGATATTGGCCGTCTGCATCAGTGAACGTGTCAGCGTAAGGAATCCACTGATTCCCTTGCCACTCAGCGAGCTGAACATGCACGCCAGACAGACCATCCTCGTCACCGTCTTGGAGCCCGTCACCGTCTTTATCGAACCAGGCAAAGTCGCCAATGCTTCCCAATCGAGGGGGCTCCCAATCACACCCTTCGGAAAACGCATCCTCAACAGACATGCAATCCAGCGTACTCGATGGGCCACCCGATGACCCACCTGTGTTCAATGCTCCACCCGCAAGCGACGAACCATCGGATGATCCACCTGTTGATCCACCCGTGTTCAACGCTCCATCTGCGAGCGACGACCCATCGGACGAATTGCTGCCCAGTCCCCCGCTCGTGAACGCAGCGGCAAACGGATTGAGCTTCTCTGTTGCTGACGCCCCACCACCGGCATCAAATTCCATTGCCAGATTGATGAGGGTTCCTGTTCGCGAATCGGACTGCTGGCCTAAAGAATTAAAAACAATGTCAAAATCGTCGGTAGTGATTTCACCATCCTGATCCGCATCTGTCAGTGGGTTGGTATCAATCCCCGCTCGAGAAAACGTGACGTGGGAATCAAGTTGATAGACACTCAGCACATTGATCACCTGCAAGACGTCCACTGGTGAGACAATGCCGTCTCGATTCACATCCGGCCTCACTGCCACCGGTACATCAGTGTCAACCAGCCCCAGGTCACCAGCAAGCATGCACCGCACATCGAGAACTTCAACAAGCAATCGACGCCTACGATTTTTCAAACGCAACTTGCCTATGGACGAACCATTCTGCCTATTCAATGAACTACCCGAATCGTGCTACAAAAGTCCATAAAGAGCCGCAACGGACGTCTCTTTGTTGGCAAAGCGTAAACGGAGCCACTAGTCCAAACAAGTGTTATCCGCCCCCCCCTCTGTAGCCAGATTTTTAGAATCCCGTGTTTCCCTCGCAACGATGGCTTCGGGACTGAATTTTTCGTCGGACATTCATATCTTTGGGTTTGATCTCCGTTTTCCTTCAGTTTGACATCCAGCAAACTTTTTTAGGCAGAGAAAGTGTTTTACGCCAACAGCGTGAACAGAACCAGGAACGCCATCCTCACAGTCATTCGCGATTCGATCCCACGAACCGAGCGTCGCATTGCCCCCATGCCGATGCATCAGACGAGTGAGCTATCCAAAGAATCCATCTTGTTACCAGGACTCCGAAAGGCGTTTGGAGTTAAAGCAAGCGAGCACAGCAATCTGCTGCCTGAACTTGCTAGCCAATCACAGCAACTGATTGAAAATGCAGTCAGGAACACTGTGATCGATGATCGAACAGTCGGGGCACTGGTGGGTTTAGCCATCGGTGACTCTGCTGACGCCCCACTTGAATTCCTACCGGCTCGCAATGCATTGGAGAAAGCAACTGCTACTGAAAATGAGAACGCTCCGTGCCTGCTCAGAAGCGTGCATCCAGAGACAGAGGAACTGCAGTACCAGAGTCCATTCAACAAATTCAAGCTTCTTCACGGACAATGGAAAGATGACTCATCAATGGCTTTGTGCCTGGCTGACTCACTACTTTCCAACGACGGTTTCAATGGCAGCGATTGCCGCGTGCGGTGATACGACTGGTGGAACTTTGGCTACAAAAATGCGTTTCGATATGACGCTCGTCCGGAACGCACATCGGTTGGGCCAGGCAATAACATTGCGATGTCACTGGACGCAGTAGCGGCATACAGCTGTCCACTCGCCTCTGCGGCGCCACCACGTTACATCTCGGAAAGCGATGATTCAGGCAACAGCTCGATCATACGTCTTGCTCGGCTTCGCTTTCACTGCAACCTGAACGAGACAAGGCGGCTAGTTGAAGCACAGAGTTATGCAAACCATCCAGGGATGGAAGACCTTGCCCCCTCTAACTAAACCTCGGCAGAATTTCCTACCACAATCGATTTGCAGCTCGTCAATATTATCGATCGCTTCATGCTGCATCCGACAAGCAGGGCAAAACCCCTGTTGCTGCACGAAAAGAACATGCCCTTGCCGGCAAAGCATGCATTGTTCTCTGCATGACTAAACATCGCAGAAAAAATACCCCATTCCGGGGGGCGTCTCTCTCTACCTGACTGCAGCATCGCAGAAAAAATACCCCATTCCGGGGGGCGACCGAAAAGTCGTCAGCAAGAGAGCTCCACAAGCGTCCACCAGCTGTTGAACCGATGCCCCTCAGGGACGGGAAAAGATCGTCGCGCCATAGCCCAGAAAAACTGACAGAGCCTTTTCAAAAATCTTCGGTTTAGCGTGGCAAATCTTGCAATACGTGGTTACCATCGGGCATTCGTAATAATTGGGATAACCTGCAGAACCGCGACAAGTGTTGCGAGGCTGAGAAGCGTCGCGAATCTGAAAACTAACAAAAACGGAACAAGGCACTGCTGGTGCAAGCCGATGTACTGAAAGTGTCTCCATTGATTGATCCACGCAACGCGTGGTGCTTTACGGCAACACGCAAGCGATGCTGCAACGCAACATCTGCTGGGCCCCATGGCCGAGCACTTTCCACACAAAGTGTTTCAAACCAATGACTTGCGAATTTTTTTTAAGCACAGCCCCAACTGCGGCACCCCGACTGCTTATTCGATCCGACAACCGATCAGCTCGAAACGAGATTATTCCCAAGGAACCCGTCGTGGCGACAAAGATGAAACTGCTAGACTTCCAGCGTGAGGCCGCTACTAGCAAAGACGAACGAATAATTCGAATTGACGCCGCAAGCGGAATCCCTACGAGGAAGATCGTCGTCGGGCTGCAGATCTTTCTTCTGCTTATGCAACCATGCGTAGCGTTCGCCGAAGGGGCGGCGGGTGCAGGATCTGTGGTCGCTGGGAGCGCCGCAATTTCACAGGCAGGCAACACACGCACCATTCAGCAATTTACAGATCGAGCGGTAATCAACTGGCAGGATTTCTCGATTCAACAGGGTGAGACAACTCGATTCATACAACCTAGTAGTTCTTCGGTTGCCCTGAACCGTGTCGTTGGCGGCAACCCTTCCGCAATTCTGGGAAACCTGGAAGCCAATGGCAACGTATTCCTTATCAATCCCAACGGGATCGTTGTGGGGGCAGACGCCAGGATCAACGTCAACGGTCTGGTAGCGTCAACCCTCGATATCAGCAACGAGAACTTCATGCAGGGTGGTGACCTGAATTTTGAAGGCAACTCACGGGCTTCGATCATCAATAGTGGCGAGGTCCAAGCTTTAGCCGGAGACATCTATCTTCTATCCGCGAGCGTCGAAAACCACGGCGTTCTTTCTGCTGAAAATGGAACCGTCGGCCTTGCCGCAGGGCAAAGTATTCAATTGGTGGATGCGGCATCTCCCTCTTTGGTAGTCCGAGCGACTTCTGAATCGCTGGGAGGCACAGGCATCATCAACACTGGATTGATTTCTGCAATGCAAGCAGAGCTTATTGCGAACGGTGGCAATGTTTATGGCCTGGCCATTAATAACGAAGGGGTAGTTCGAGCAAACGGCTTCGAAAATCGTGGTGGTCGGATATTCCTAGTTTCCGATGGGGGTAAGATCCGCAGCTCCGGAGAACTCGTCGCAAAACAAGGTCGAGATGGTGGTGACGTCATCATTCACGCGGGTGGGCAATCCGGTTCAGAGATCCAAGTCCTCGGCACCATCGACGTCTCTGGTGAAAAATATGGCGGTACAGTAGGAATGAAGGCGGCCTCAATTCTGCTGGGCGGGTCAGACATCAAATTGGGAGGCACAATCGAAGATGGCGTACGTCTAATTTCCTTGGGAAGCAGTTCAGCTGAAATCGTCGATCCTAAAAACGGTCAGTTCTTGAATTACGCCGGTCAGAACGGGGTAACAAGCAACCCGGTGATTGACAACGACAGCCAGATTATGATTACAGACGACACGCAACTTCGGGTTCAAGGCAGTTCGATACGAACATCATCTGGCGATGGATTCACCGACGTTGTGTTGCAAGCTGCCGACTCTTCTCAATACATTTCGTTCATCACGATGAATCTTGAGGTAATCACGGGATCCGGTGCGCCAACGATCGAACCAGACGCCACCGTAACTTTTGAAGTTCTCCTGAAAAGACCCAGCGGCCCATCCGAACTGGTCGTCCTTGAAGCCAGTTATGCAGACTTGTCTAGCAGCAACAAGCTCTCAATACAGGCGACGGGCGGAGACTTGATCGAGAGGATCACACTTAACTCGGATTCCAATGGTACGCAAAGCGGTGGCACTTCATTCATCAGCCAGTTCAAGCAAATCGGTGACGTGGAGTTGGCCTCTGGAACGCTTACGATTAACAAATACGTCACAGATGGAAGTAACGCCAACCAGGAGTTTGAGTTTCAATTGTCTTCCGCTGATCCATCCACACAAATCCTAGGTGGACAAGATTTCGTAAAAGCATATCTGAGCGATGGTGACTCGGAGTCGTTCAATTTGATAGCTGGCGAATACAATTTGAAAGAAATCCTTCCTGCTGGCTGGTTCCTTGATTCAATCGACATCGCAGGCGATTTAGATGCCGGCAGCACCTACAATCTCCAGGACGCCAGCGTCAACCTGGACTTTGACAATGGGGAATTCATCACCGTCGATTACACCAATACACAGGGCGCCCAAATCTCAGTTCACAAGCACGCACAAGGCCCCGATGGATCCAAAACCAATTTTAATTTCGCCGTGACCGGTGATACCGTAGATGGCACTTTCGCTCTCACCGACGACCAGAGCATCACCCTGAGCTCAACAGAACAGGCTGGATACGTTCGACCTGGAACCTACACCATCGAGGAACTGGCAACAGCAGGATGGTTCTTTGACAGCGTCAACGGTGACATCAACCCAATTCAACAAGTGACTGTTAAGGCTGGAGACACCCGCACACTGACCTACCAGAACTCTCAGGGTGCTCAAATCTCAGTTCACAAGCACGC
>JAPOKD010000106.1 GCA_029977825.1 Planctomycetota bacterium
AAGGTCGAAACCTGCCCATTGTGTTCGGGCAGTCAGGAACAGTGTTCGGGCAGTCAGGAACATTCCAGCCGCGTTACCAGGCATTCAATGAACGAATCAGGAAACAGGTCGCCCTCATTCCCAATAGTGCTTGTGTCATCACTGACGGACTGAGCGGAAACGGAATGAACTTTGGAGGCTGACGGGTATCGTCAACTTGGCAAGCGTTACGTAGCCCCTGGGCTGCGACTGCTAGAATGTTCAGTTCCAGAACCGCTGCTTGAACCCCATTTGGAAAGAGCGAAAGCTGATGTTCGTCGCTCAAGTGATCCCTGATCCCCGGAAATGGTGCGTAACTCATTTGTTTGTGGCTCGGCAGAAACGCTTGCTTTTCTAATCAGGGCATCACAAGTGATTCTTGTTGTGACTGGCTTTGGGCGAGACAGGGCCTTTCAATCAAACAAGTCAGCGGTTATCTGTGTTAGGTATCCTGGAGAGCAATAATTTGATGATCTTCCCTTGGAGCAGATACGCATGAAATCCTTGAGCCCGCTGTTAGCACTGTTTCTGGGAGCAATTTTCCTTGCTGAAATTGCCACCGCAGATTATCCGCTGACGGCTGATTCCAAGCCTCAACCAGGCGTTCCCAAAGGAACCGTGACGCAGCATCGTTGGGAACAAAGCGCAGTTTTTCCCGGAACAGTTCGTGATTACTGGATCTACGTTCCAGCTCAGTACGATGGATCCGTGCCAGCATGTTTGATGGTTTTTCAGGATGGACGTGGATACGTCAGCGATAAAGGACATAGTCGCGTTCCAACGGTGTTTGATAATCTGATTCACAAGAAAGAGATGCCAGTCACGATTGGTGTATTTATCAATCCCGGCACCATACCTGCAGCACGACCAGCGGGTAAGGCGCGTAGCAATCGTAGCTTTGAATACGACTCACTTGGCAGCCAATATGCGACCTTTCTGATCGATGAGTTCCTGCCTGCGGTTACAAAAGATTTTAAGTTGGTTGATGATCCACAGGCCCGTGGGATTGTTGGAATCAGTTCAGGCGGGATATGCGCTTTTACGGCGGCTTGGGAACGCCCCGACTACTTTAGTAAAGTGATTAGTTACATCGGAAGTTTTACAAACATCCGCGGTGGTCATGTTTATCCCGCTTTGATTCGCAAGACTGAGCCCAAACCGATTCGGGTTTTCCTGCAAGATGGTGAGAACGACCTCGATAACCTGCATGGTCATTGGCCCTTGGCAAATCGGCAAATGGCAGCGGCTCTCAAATTTGCAAACTACGATTATCGTTTTGAAATGGGAGATGGACGGCATAGTGGTCAACATGGTGGCGCGTTGTTGCCCGAGATGCTGCGTTGGTTGTGGCGTGATTACCCGGGCTTGAATCAAGGTACTGAAAAATGAATTGTGTAAGAAATTGGCTGCCAGTGATTTTGATCTCCAGTTTGCTCGCGATGCCGCAGTTCCTGGCAGCGCAGGATATGCCGCTGACGCAGGTCTTGATTGAGGGTGAAGACTGGCAGTCAGTATCAAAGGGACACCGTTTTACTGATGGTTTAACCACAGATGCGGACGGTAATTTGTACTTCGCTGATGTTGCAGCTGGCACTACCATCAATCGAATCGGGCTTGATGGGAAACTGACCGCTGTCGCAGACAACGCTCCTCGTATCAGCGGGATGCACTTCGGCCCTGATGGCAGGATCTATGCATGCCAAGGAGGCTCTTTTGGCAGAATTGTGGCTTTTGATTTGGAGGCGGGGAAGATGGAAGTGGTCGCCGAAAATGTTAAACCCAATGACCTTGTTGTGACCTCAGACGGGCACATCTACTTTACTGAAACGGGCAAGATGCAGGTGTCGCACATTGCCCCAGGCGGTGCAGTGCAAGCTGCTGATGTTGCTAGCAAGGCTGCCGGGGCACAACGCCCCAACGGGATCGCACTGACACCCGATGAGGGAACTCTGGCAGTGTCCGATTATGGTGGGCGTCACACTTGGGTGTGGAGACTCGGCAAGGATGGCAGTTTGGATTTAAGGCAGCCGTACATCACCCTACGGACTCCTGCCCCGGCTTTGCCCAGCAAAGGTGACGGGATGACTATGGACGCGGTCGGTCGGTACTACGTCACTTCTGCTGTCGGTTTGCAGATGTTTGATCCGACAGGACGCATGGGCGGAGTGATTGCGGCTCCCACCCGTCAACCCATTGTCAGTGTCGCTTTTGCCGGCCCAGGACATCAGTACCTGTACGTAGCTGCCGGGGATGAAATCTTTCGGCGTAAAACAAAAACATCCGGCGTCGAAGCAGTGCGATCCAAACGTAAGTGACATAGCGTCATCACGCTGTATCGCGGGATGTAATCGAATTGACAGCTGGGAGCCTGTTCAACGTTCATCGGCGTCACTTTGCAGCTTGCGCCTTTTTGATGTAGGACAGCACGCGATCCTCGTAAGCTGGTGTTCGCAGTCCAACGGCCTTGGCTTCTTTGCGAGCTGTTGCGACATCAATCTTGTCATTCAGTACGCGATGAGCTAGCCAAAGTGCGCCGACCCGGTTGGCTGAGGCGCAATGGAGCATGACAGGTGTGCGTTTCGGATCACCCATGATTGTCACGGTTTTTTCAATGATTTCTGGAGTCAGCGAGTCCGGCGCGCGAAAACCGAGTGAGTAAAAATTTAACCCCAGTTGTTTTAAAGCTGCAGCTTCGTCCCAATCAATTTCGTTTTTCTCTCGCAACGTGATGACCGTTTTGATGCCACGCTTCTTGGCCTCGGCGAATTCGGCGGCGGTGGGCTGGCCGCAAAGCATCGTTTTCCCAAATGTGTGAACGTTCCGCGTGGCCCCCAGTTCAGCCTTTGTCAAAGTTGGTGGTTTGTCTGCGGCGTGGATGGTCATGGTTGGAAGAAGCACCAAGAGTAAGGTGACATAAACAGCAGAAAATCGGCTTGAAAGCATGGGGTGGTCCATCAATTAAGAGGCAACGAAGGCAGGCATCACGACCTCGTTGAGTTTAGCAAGTGTTTTGTTGAGCTGGTATTCCAGCAGCTACCTTGCTGTTGGAGCATTTTCCGGAGAAGCGACTGGGAACGCCATCAGTTAAACTTGGAAACTTCGTAGGCCCGCTGCAGTGAGAATCTGGCTCGAAGTTGGTTCCGATAGTCACTGTCACTGGTTTTTTGATCATCCACTGAATGTCTTCAAATGACTGCAGGGGGGGCGGTTTTTCGCGTCCTTCAATTTGCCATGAGTGTTTGGTTTGCATGCATCTGGGGAAAGGGTGGTTGGGTGACTGGATTGTGGCACTCCGGGGGATGACCGGAGAAATTTTTCGTTTGCGTAGGATTGATTGATGATGTTCATGCATTCAGTGCGTTGTGTTGCGTTGGTATGGGTTAGCTGTGGAATATCGACTCATGTTATTGCGACGACACCTGAAACCAAGGTGCGAGAGTTAACGACGGGAACGGAAGCATCGTTGCGAGGCGTTGCAGTTGCAGGAGAGAAAGAAGCGTGGGTGAGTGGTTCCGCCGGCACGGTGATGCGCACCACGGATGCTGGGAAAAGTTGGTTCCGAGTTCCTGTACCGGACTCGGATGAACTCGACTTTCGCGATGTTGAGATTCCAGCGTCCGGGACAGTACTGCTGATGGCAGCTGGCCCCGGGAGAGCATCAAAGCTGATGCGGTCAGTGGATTCGGGAAAGTCATGGACGGTGGTGCTGCAAAATACAAACCCCGATGGTTTTTTTGACGGGATTGATTTTGACAAAAGCGGCCAGCATGGACTTTTATACGGTGATCCCATCAACGGGCGGCTGGATCTGTATGTGACGCATGATGGTGGTGCAACGTGGAAACCCACGCCGTTGGAAAGTCGTCCTGTGCTGCAGAAGGGCGAGTACGGATTTGCGGCAAGTGGAACAGGGATCACGATCCGCAACTCGGTCACCTATGTAGCGACTGGTGGTGCATCTGCTCGAGTTTGGCGTTCAACTGATTGGGGGCAAAGTTGGGAAGTCGCTAGTACTCCGATTCGGGCGGGAAATGAATCCTCCGGCATTTTTTCAATAGGATTTCTCGACGCGAATCTTGGCTTGGCTGTTGGAGGAAACTATTCGCGTCCGGAATTGAACGAAGGGAATCTGGCTCGCTCAAGTGATGGGGGAAAGACATGGATTGCGCAACCTGCTGTGAAGCTTGATCACAAAGCATGTCTGCGTCCCTTGGGGGGCGAGGGTGTGCTCGTCTGTGGCCGCACCGGTGTGAACGTATCGTGGGACTCCGGGAAGGAATGGGATTTGATCGAGTGCGGTGGTTACTTTACCGTTGACGCCGATGTTGATGCTCGTATTGCTTACCTTGCCGGTAGCGATGGACGTGTCGCCACACTGCAGTGGTAATTGGTGATGGTCACCAGATGTTTGGACCGGTGGTATTGTTTCTTGAGACGTGAACAGACGCGTGGCATGATCAGGGATTCTGTTTGATGCAGTAGAGCCGCGCGGCGGTTCTGATCAGGAGATGGTTGTCGACAAGTGCGGGTGTGGCCATTCCCATGTCATCGTCTTCGAGAGTGTTGATGTGCAGCAGTTCAAATTCTCGACCTGCACGAATCACAAATGTTTCGCCATCCTCGTTCAGGCAAAAGAGCTTACCGTCATAGGCCCATGGGGACGAGGTGAATGACCGTCCTTTGGGAATGCGCTGTTTGGAATAAATCTCTTCGCCCGTTTGGGCATCATACGCAGCCATCAGACCACGGTCGTGCAGTACGTAAAGGACGCCCTGATAGGCTATGGTGCTTGGGTTGTAGGGAGCGATGGTGGGATGGGACCAGGCGATGTATTCATTTGCACTTTCGTCGTCAATCAGGGAAATGTCACCCTTGGCACCTGGGCGAATCGCGTACAGAGGACGGGAAGGGTCCCCGACATAGCCCGAGCTGATGATCAGTAAATCGTTGTGTTGGTAGGGTGTTGCGATCGTGATGCTGGACATCCGTGAAAGAGACCATTTCTCACGGCCATCGAGCCCATAGGAAACGACCCTGCCGGTAGCAGGTACAACGATCTCGGTCCCTTGGGCGTGTTCCCAGATATAAGGAGTCGACCAATTACTCTTTTCATCGCGTTCGACCTTCCAGACTTCTTCGCCTGTGGTCTTATCCAATGCAATCAGTGACGATTCTTCGTCATTGTCGTTCAGCAAGTACAGGCGATCCTTGTGAAGAATCGGTGAGGCGGCAAACCCCCAGCCAAAACGCGTTTTGGTGGGAGCGATGGGTTTCATCCAGATCAGGTCACCTGACATATCAAGACAGAAAACACCAACGCCACCGAAGACTGCGTAAACGTGTTTGCCATCTGTGGTCGGGGTTTCTGATGCAAAGCTGTTTTTGACGTGGATCGAGGTAAGTGGCTTACCTTGATGCACTGTTTTTTGCCAAGCTATTTTGCCGTCGTTCAAGTTGACGCAGAGAACCTTCCATTCATGATCCGACTCGGGGGGCTTGGGGCGATTGCCGCCGAAATAGAGACCCTTCTTTGCCGCTTCGGTTTCACCTGAGTTCACAACCGTCGTTAGGAAAACCTGCTTGCCCCAGACGACAGGAGAAGACCAGCCACGCCCCGGGATATCCAGCTTCCATGCGATGTTGTCCTCGGCTGACCATCTGTCCGGGAGGTTGGATCCGGTTTGTGCAACGCCTGTCGCATCAGGACCCCGAAACTGTGGCCAATGCTCTCCCGCATTTACCGGCGAAGAAAAAAACAGGAATGTAATCATGAACGGCCAGCCGATGAGGCTTTGTGCCCGACTGCGAGCGAAAAAAACTGAATTCCCTTCAAGCTTGGAAATTTGATTCCGGAGACGTTCTTGTTTTACCGTACGGGTGCCGTCATTCATTCGCTGTATTCCTTGGTCAGTTGGTCGAGCAATCCGTTCCACTGTGCTTCGTCTCAGCATAACGGATTGAATCCCATTCTGATAATCCATTTGGTAGCGATGGCTTGGTAGCGACGGCAGAAAGTACGGTGACTCGCAATTTCGGAACTCAGATGCGAGGAGATCGGAACGGACAACGCAATCAGCCGACGCGTGGCGTTGGGACAACGCGCGTGGGCCAGTTTGTTTTGGCAGATCAGAAAGTCACGTACTGAAGCAGCGATGATCGGTGTGGTTAGCAAAGCACCAATCCGCGTGTATTCTTTGCCAATGCATTTACTTCTCCCCTTACTGGCCAGCCTTCTTTTCGTTTGTGGTCTGATTGTGATCAAACGAGCTGGGGCTGCGGGCGTCAGTTCAGCAACGACTTTGTTTTGCACGAACATCGCTGCTGCAATCGCCTTCTCATTTGTCTGGTTTTTGGGTGGAAACCAAATTCACTGGGACCTTTGGTGGCAGCCACTCATTATCGCCAAGCTTTTTGTTTTCGGCTTGATATTTACATTTCTTGCCATAGAGCGAGGTGATGTTTCCCTGGCAACACCTATCTTTGGTGTGAAAGTCGTGTTTGTGGCCTTGTTGTTGACCATCACCGGCGAACAGCAGTTGCCCTTGCAAGTATGGGTTGCCGCAGCGATGGCAACTTTGGGGATTGGCTTGATCCAATGGACAGGCAAGGGCCATCGGCACCATGTGATCTTTACCGTCTGCCTGGCTTTGGCCGCAGCGGCTTGCTATGCAACTTTCGATGTGCTGGTGCAGCGGTGGGCACCTGTCTGGGGAGCGGGCCGGTTCTTGCCTGTGGTGTACTGGATCGTGGGCATTGCAGCACTGTTCTTGCTTCCGTGGGTTGATTTCAAGCCATGTAAAAAACGTCGTGTGGCGGGCTTACTCGTTTCAGGAAGCATACTGATTTCCCTGCAGGCAATCTGCATTGTGGTTGCCGTGGGAGTGTTCGGTGACGCTGCCCGTGTCAACGTGGTTTATGCCTTGCGAGGACTTTGGGGGGTGGCTTTGGCGTGGCTTGTAGCCTGGAAGTGGGGTGGGGCTGAGGCTGAGCATTCACGTTTGACAATGATTCTACGAGTTGTCGGCGCATCCATTTTGACCACCGCCGTGATTCTGGTCATTGTGGTTGGCGAATAATCTCAGACTCAGCATCGTCTTGGAGTCATCTCTCGCTGGAGTCATCGCATGCGATGTACCGCTGAGGTGGCCAGTTTCTGGTCAGGATGGACAAGGCCTCGCCAACATGCTTCAGAGGCATGATGTGGCAGCTTTGCTTATACTGAGGGTGGAGTCTGCAGTTTGGTGCACGCTAACCGTTTTAATTAAGTTTCTCTTGCAGGATGTTTGTTTTTCCATGTCTGAATCGAATCCGTTGCAGTCTGAACACCTCTCGCCAAAAGTGTCTTCGACTATTTCCTCCACAGCCAGTCGGCGGCAATTCATCAAGAATTCCGCCACAACGATGGGGGCAGTCGCTGCGGTCACTGTGGCTGATACGCAGGAAACGCCTGCAGTTGCACCTGTGGATAAAATTCGCATTGGATTCATTGGTCCGGGCGGCAGGGGGTTTGGTGCTCACGTCAAGCGTCTTACCAAACTGCAACAAGAGGGAGAGCCAATCGAGCTTGTTGCCGTGTGCGATGTCTATAACGAGCATCGTGACCGAGCGGCCAACTACATTGAAAAGCAGACGGGTAAAGCACCTTCAAAGCATGAAGACTATTTGGAAATGTTTGCCAAAGCCAATCTTGACGCTGTCGTGATTGGGACGCCAGATCATTGGCATGCAAAACAGACCGTTGATGCTCTGAATGAAGGCTTGCATGTTTATTGCGAAAAGCCAATGACCAAGACTGCTGAAGAGGCGGTTGAGGTGATGCGGACTTGGCAAAAGTCCGGCAAGGTCATGCAGGTGGGGGTTCAGTCAACCAGCTTGCCGGTCTGGAATCAGGTGAACGAGATGTTGACCAGTGGAAAACTTGGCAAAGTGCTGATGTATCAGACTGAATTTTTCAGGAACTCGGCACAGGGGCAATGGCGTTATTACAAGCTTGAACCATCCATGAATCCGCGCAACATCAATTGGAAAAAGTGGCTGGGAGTTGATGAAGGGTTGGCGGAATATGAAGATTTTGACCGGGCGAAGTATCGTCAGTGGCGACGGTTCTGGCCCTATGGATCCGGCATGTTTACTGACCTTTTCGTGCATCGCACCACCACGATGTTGAAGGCTACGGGGTTGCGATTCCCCGGTCGGGTTGTGGGAGCCGGTGGGATCTATCTCGAGTACGATGGACGTGACGTACCGGACGTCGCGACCGTTGTCGCAGACTTTCCTGAAGGCGTGCAGGGACTGGTGACGGCCACCATGGCTTGTCAGGAAACCCCCATTCGCCAATTGATTCGCGGGCACTTTGGGTCGTTTGTATTTGGAACAGGCGAACAGTTTGAAGGTTTCGATTACATCCCCGAACGCCCACAAGTGACGAGAAATAGCAAACTCAAGGACGAGCATATTTCGGTGGGGCAGGTCAAGGACACAACCTACAACCATTTCAAAAACTGGGTGACGGCGATGGTTGCAGATGATCCAGCTTTGGTGAACAACGACCCCCTGTTGGGTGCGGCAGCGATCACTACCGTGATTTTGGGCGCGAGAAGCTACCGCGAAGGCAAAGCCTTCTTCATCGATGATGAATCGTTAACGGTGAAGGACGCAGACTCATCGTGGGCAGATCGATGGGAGCAGCGTTCACATCAACGCGGAAAGCCAAATCATATCGCGGGGTGGAAAGCAGGCGATCAGGGAAGTCTGCTTGAAGAGCCTGAATACATGAAATTGGCGGGGCCATGGGTCGACGGCAAAGCACCGGAAGAGGGTTAGCAGCCTGGGCCGGCGGTAACGCCCCTTATGTCATTCCTGCGTCGTTTTGGTCATGGATTTGCCTTGTTTTTGACGCTTTTTGTCTACGAATCGCCGAGAACGAGGTTCTCGGCGTTTTTTGTTTTGGTCCCACGCTGCTTGCCCCAAATTGCTCTGCAGAGTCGTAAATCCGGTAGGCAGTCCCGTTTATTCGGAATTGAACCTAACAAGGAGACGCGTCAGTCGTCAAAAGGTTACATTCATTAACAGCTGATTGTGGTTGCATCTGCGAACAGACGCAGGATGGGGCCTCTGCGTGCTGGAATGTAAATGATCATCCCGAGCCCCGCTTCAACCAAGGTAAGGACAACGTGAGCTTGCCGGTTGGGCGGGTGGATGTGTGATCGGTGGCTTTCGCTTTCGGGCAAATGGCTTGTTGGGCCTGCCATGACCTTGACGGTGAGTGTGGCGAATTGAGTCCACAGCCATTGATAACAGTGAAATTGATTGTGACGAAACAAAGTTAGCACACAGTGGCTGGGCGACTGTGTTATCAGGTAAACAGCAGCTTCCTTTTAACTGCATTGAGGCGTTGAGATGTATCGACCATTTGGCAGACTTGCACTGGTGATCTGCATGGCTTGGGTGGGAATCATTTCCACTGCTGTTGGACAGGGGTTGTTGATCTCGTCTGAGCAGAGTTTTCGTCATCCACTGCCACGCGTGATGCCACCGATTCGGCCTGGTCAGCCGGGTTTCTTGTACGACATCGCGAAGCTTGAAGTCGATGCTTCCATTCGCAACCAGGTTGCTGAAGTTCAAGTCGCGCAGACGTTCCGAAATCGCAGCAATCGAACGCTACAGGTAAAATTCGTCTTCCCGCTGCCGTACGACGGAGCCATTGATCAAATGACGTTCATGGTGGACGGGCAGGAATTGGAAGGCAGGCTGCTTGAAGCCGATAAGGCTCGTGAAATCTATCAGTCTTACGTTCGTCGAAATCAGGATCCTGCGCTGGTCCAATGGATCGGAACGGGCATGTTTCAGACTCAGGTATTTCCTGTACCCGCCGGAGCCGTCAGGACTGTGTCGCTGCGTTACACTCAGGTCTGCAAGAGACAGGGATCCTTGAACGACTGGTTGCTGCCGTTGTCGCCCACCCAATTTACATCCAGTCCGATCGGCGAAATCAGCATCCGGGGACGCATTCGTTCTGAAACCAAATTGGGAAATGTCTACAGTCCTTCCCATGATCTTGAAATAGAGCGTGACGGAGAGAAAGCCGCACGTTTTGAATACAAGGCGAAGGCAACGGTTCCTCGACGCGACTTCCGCGTGTTATGGGACACGGGTGAAGATGCTGTGCAAATGTCAGTTGTCTCGCACCGCCCCGATGGAGACAAAGACGGATACTTCATGTTGATGATTCAGCCCCAGTTCCCGGCGGTCGAAAAAGGCAAAAAAAAGGTTGGTAAAAATGTCATTCTCGTACTCGATAAAAGCGGTAGCATGCGGGGTGAAAAAATTGACCAAACCCGGCGTGCAGCGACCTATGTAGTTGGCAAGTTGCGTTCACGTGATCAATTCACACTGATCAACTATGACAGCCGGGTAGAAACTTTTCGTAGCGAGCTGACCAGTGGTGACAAAGACACAAGAGACGATGCAACCGATTACATCGCTTCGATGCTCGCGGGCGGAAGTACCAATATCGATGATGCTCTTGCCAAAGCACTTGAATTCTCCGGTGAAGCTGATGGTCCGGCCTATGTAGTCTTCATGACGGACGGACAGCCAACGGTAGGCGAGAAAAATGGCATGAAGATCGCAGAGAACGTCAAGCAACGGCTGAATCAACAGACGCGTCTCTTCAGCCTTGGTGTGGGGCACGACGTTAACAGTCGGTTGCTGGATAAGTTGGCCAGCATCTGCCTTGGTCAGACCATGTACGTCCGTCCCGGCGAACCGTTGGATGATGTTGTCAGCAAGCTGTATGACCGTATCGGCGCTCCCGCGCTGACTGATGCCAAGTTGGAACTCCTGATTGATGGGAAAGAGGGGCGTACAAGGCAAATCTACCCATCCAACATGTATGATCTTTTCTCGGGTGACCAGTTGGTGATTGTGGGAAGATACAGAAAAGGTGGTCAGCTCAAGATCAAGCTGAGCGGAAACTACATGGGAAAAAAGCAGGAGTATGAGTACTCAGGTGAATTTGCAAAGAAAACAGGCAGTGGTCGAAGTGCCTTTGTTGAACGATTGTGGGCTACACGCAGAATCGGGCAGATCATCGACGACATTGACCTTTACGGCGAAAATCAGGAGTTGGTCGATGAGCTGATTGAACTGTCCAAAAAGCATGGCATTCTTACTCCCTACACTGCATATCTCGCCGAGGAACGGACCGACATTAACGATCTCGCTCGGGGTCGCAGGCTGGCTCAGGGTAATTTGCAGGCGTTGTCAGAAGAGGCAGGTGCAAGAGCCTTTCGCCAGCGTGACTTCAAGTCGCAATTGAAATCGGCCGGAAGGGCCAGTCAGTCGAGTGAT
>JAPOKD010000298.1 GCA_029977825.1 Planctomycetota bacterium
GGCGGCAGCCTGTCGAGCGCGACACGGTATACCATCGGATTCATCGTGACCCCAATGATTTCACGCAATGGACAAGTGGCGAGCCTGTGGACCAAACCGCTGTGGCAAGTCACTGAAGTTGGCAAGTCAAATGCCGGCAATGCGCTGCTGTGGTGATGGCTTGTACGAAGTCTTTCGCAAAGCTAATCGAGCAGCGGGCGTAAGTCTGTTCAGTTGTTGCTTTCGATAGCATCGATGGCTCTTTGCCGTGCCGCCTCGAACTCATCACCCGCAGTCCACGCTGGCATGTGGGCATCGTTAGCGATTCTCCGCCCAACTTCGTATAGCAGTCGGGTGTCTTCGAGGGCGCCGGATAGATCCCAGTCTGCGCTGTACTCATCACTAGGTTGGTGATAGATCTTCTCTACCCACTCATCGAGTTGCTGTTTGCCCCAGCCTGCTGGTTTCCCGACCACTTCAATGCCGGAATGCAAATAAACACCAGGCACGCCGATTTTTGCCAAGCTGAATTGGTCAGATCGGTAGTAATAGCCTCGATCAGGAAAGTGGTCAGGGGTGACAATTCGCTTTTGGCTCTTGGCAACGTCTGCAACGATTGCATCGAGATCTGACTTTCCGTAACCGATGACATTCACATCATGTGTCCGACCAATGATATTGGTTCCATCCATGTTGATCACGGCAGCCATCTTGCCCGGGGCCAGCGTGGGGTTTTCAGCAAAAAACCTGGACCCAAGTAACCCTTGCTCTTCAGCACCCACAGCGGCAAACAGAATGGATCGCTTAGGTGGTGGGTTCATCTGGCTGTACGCATTTGCCATGGTCAGCAATGCAGCCACACCCGTCGCATTGTCAACGGCGCCGTTATAGATATTGTCGCCTCGCAGATCTCGCTCGGCTCCCATTCCCAGATGGTCGTGGTGGGCCATGTAGATGAGCACTTCGTCACTGAGTTCCGGATCGCTACCGGGCAGAAGTCCCAGCACGTTGGCCGTATTCTGTTTCCTCACAACGCCTTCAAGTTCAATGGACAAGGTTGTTCCCAGAGGGATTGGGCGAAAGTCGCGTGACTCAGCCTGTTCCCGCAGTTCGTCCAGATCAAAACCGCTCATCTTCACCACTTCACGGAGGCCCTTCTCAGTACCCCAACCTTTTAGTTCCAGTCGCTTGCCTTTGTTTCCAAGCAGTTCGAACTCTTCGCCGCTCCAGGAGGTTTGAATCACTTGCCATGGGTAACCGGCGGAAGGCGTGGTGTGGATGATGATTGCGCCGGCCGCACCTTTCCGGGCAGCAATCTCGTATTTGTAGTCCCAACGCCCGTAATACAATCGCCGGCGGCCCTCAAATAATTCAGGGTCGGATGATGGATCGTTATTCATCATGACCAGCACTTTCCCGGTCAGATCGAAGTCCTTGTAGTCATCCCAATCGTACTCGGGGGCTTCAATGCCGTATCCGACGAAGACCAGTTCGGCGTCTTCCAGACGCGTCTTTTCGGCGGGTTTGCCAATGGTTGACATGAAATCCTCGACAGATTTCAGCGACACAGTGTTAGCACCCTTTTTGAATACAACATTGGGCGGGGCAAATGTGCGGACACCCACAAGTGGAAACGGTTGCAGCCACTTTCCATCGCCTGCCGCAGGTTTCAGCCCAAGTGTTTCAAATTGGGTTGCAATATAAAGTTGCGTCAGTTCATCACCACGCGATCCTGGCCCACGGCCTTCCAGCAGATCATCGGCCAGAAAACGCACATGCCCGCGGATACTGGCCTCATTGATCAATGAAGCTCCGCTTTCCGTCTGTCCAAAGGTTTGACTTGTGGTGGTCAGAAAACACAAAGACAGCAATGTGACGATTCTGGACATTGTCAAAAAAATTCCGAAAGGTGGATTAATTTCCATAGATCTTCTTGTTTCCGGCATTTCCGCCGCTCATCAAGTATGCCAGCAGGTCACGTAGTTCTTCCGCATTCAAACCGTCGATCAATCCCTTTGGCATTTGTGAAACGTCCGAAGGGCGAACAGCTTCAACATCTTCTACTGCGACAGTCACAGGCTCGGCTTTGGTATCCGAAGGGTAGATGATCAAGCTTCCATCAGCCTCAGACACCAGACCGCTGAAAGTTCGTCCGTCAGCTGTAAGAACGGTCGAAGCCTGATATTGATCCGAAATGACCTTGCTTGGGTCGATGATGTGATCGATCACATAGTTGACGTCGAACTTGTTTGGGATGCTGGTCAGGTCGGGTCCCACATTGCCACCCAGCCCGTTGTGACGGTGGCACTTTCCGCAGTTGGCGGCGAAGTAAACACTGCGGCCGTTCTCGAAGCTGGCCTCTTTGAAACGAGTGGCCTGGGATCTCGCCTCGGAAAGTGTCCACTCACGCCCCGGTCCAACGATTTTCTTGATCTCAAAATCGGGAACAGGGTCGTAGTTTTCACCGGTCAAATCCTGCAACGCGACGCGTTCAGAGTCCAGGCAGTTTGCCAATGCTTCATCGCGGATGTTTCGCATGAACCCCGGAAAGCTCGATCCGCCAGATGATTTGGCTGCTTCGTTGAGGAATTCAAAGAAGGCACGCCTGTCTTTGATCGTCCATCCGGTTCGCAGATTACGTAATGCGAGCGCGTAACCGATTTCTCGACTGGGAGGATGGTTGGCAAGAATCCGTTTGACTGTTCCTCCATAACCTGCGTTGCGTCCCGCCAGTTCAGTCCAATCTGGAATTACAGGTGGATCACGGTTCATAATCAATTGCATCGTTTTCGCAGCGACGGTCGAGGAACGCAGGTACACGAGCAAACGAACCAATTCCGTGTTGATGTCGGGATTCGCATGGGGAAGCATGGAATCAAAGCGGTTCAGTAAAGCCGCACGCTGGTCACGATCAGGTGCTCCCAGACGCATGCTTGTTAACGCAACAGCACGCAACAGTCCTAACAGTTGAAAGTCATTTTCAACCTTGGCCTCGACCAATGCGTCCATCAGCAGAGGTTGCAGGGACAGG
Source organism: Planctomycetota bacterium (assembly GCA_029977825.1). Classification (GTDB taxonomy): domain Bacteria; phylum Planctomycetota; class Planctomycetia; order Pirellulales; family Pirellulaceae; genus Rubripirellula. Next base: position 3,011 of record JAPOKD010000298.1, read on the forward strand.
TTGATCTCAGATTCAGCCCCGACGCGGGCCAGAGCGATGGCACCCGTGACAAACGCCTGTGGGTTCTGTTCCTTGAGAACGCGATCAGCCCAGTACTTCACTGGCTGTGACTCTACAGAAACTCGTGCTGCTGCGCGAAGAAATCGGTCCTCGCTCGAAAGATAAGGCCATGCATCTTCCAACGCCGCCTTGGATTCTTTTTCGTTCAAGCTTGCACCATGATATTGCTCAAGGCGTCGTCGAGTCTCACGTGCTTGGACAACGCCAGGCGGCAATTCGGAATCGGCAGCCGAAGTTGAACCTTTGCCGGTATAACGAACCCGGTATAACGCAGAGGCGGCACCCCGTCCTCCGACCGTAAAATAGAGTAAACCATCATGACCGATCACTGCATCGGTCACGGGAAGTGGTGTTCCAGTGACAAAAGGCTCGCTTGTGCCGGTGTAACCCGCTCCCTTCGGTGTCATGTGAATCGCGTAGATTGTTCCGAAAGTCCAATCCAAAGCAAACAACGCGTCCTGATACTTGGCTGGAAATGCTGCTCCCACGCCTGAAACAACACCGGTGGGAGAACCCGGACCGATCTCAACCACAGGCGGCAAGCTGTCTTCGAAGTAGGTTGGCCACTTGCCTGTTCCGCTGCGCCATCCGTAGTCGCCGCCACTGACGACCTGGCAAATGCGTGTTGGTCGGTACCACGGCGATCCCATGTCCCATTCCATGTCCGCGTCGTAGGTGAACATATCACCAAAACGGTTGATTGAAATGTCATATTGATTTCTGAAGCCGATGCAAACCAGTTCCTGTTCAAGGGTTTCAGGATTGAGGCGAGTGACCCATCCACCGGGAGCGAGCTTTCCTCGAGCGTGTCCGTTAGCATCCCACATACGTGTCAGTAGCAGGTCTTCTTCCCATGACCTTACGCGACGACGGGAAAGTTCTGCCAAAGGAGCATGGTTTCCACCTGCCATATAAATGCCCTCGTTGTCTTCCGTCTTGATCACCGCATGGTTCCCGTGTTCCCCACCGCCACGTTGACTCGGAACCTGTTCCGCCTGATCTAGAACTCCGTCTCCATTTGAATCCGAGACTCGGTACAGATGGCCACCGTTCTGATGGAACCACAAGGCATCGTAGGCCCAAAGCAGGCCTTGAGCACCACTGAGAAGGCTATTGCTTCCTGGCCGATTTACTGCCAACGGGGAAATGGTGGCAGTCGGACCATCTTCGGACTCGTTTACCTGAATCCAGAATGCACCTTTGCCACCCTGATCACAGGCGATCAGCTTTCCGTTTGGGCCGGTCGTCAGGGAAACCCAAGATCCTTCTCGGTCTTTTGGGACTTCGTAAACTAACTCGACAGCGAAGTCGTCTCTCGTCTGTGGAACGCTGTTGACCACCGCGTTCGAGCCACCCTCTCTGCCCGGAACACCCCAAGGAGCGTCACCCATCGTTCCTACTTTGGTCAGCTTGCCGTTCCACTTTGAAGCGTCATAGTCTTTTGCTGTCCAAGCACCAGTGGGCAGTGTTCGACTCATTTTCCACTGTTTGTCTGACAGAATGATCAGGTCCTTCGCATTCTGTTGTTTGACGACAAGCTTCAGGGTGAAGCCAGCGGGACCGCCTTGATTGGCTGCTTGAACCGCAATCGAGTTGACCCCGGGGACCAGCAGCTTGGCAATATCTTTCTGAATAGGGGCAGACCACTCGCTGCTTTCGCCCACGATCTTGCCATTCACCCAGATTTTCATGGTGTTATCACATACCGTAAACAACGCAGCAGCAGTGACCTCGCCTGTCACATTGAACTGTTTTTGAAGGTAGATCGGTTGTGAACCGGAGGTTCCTGTTGCGTCCCAAATCCAATCTGGACGGGGTTTTTCTATCGCAATATCTGCGGCGACTGCATCCCAGGCCGAGGCAGCAAGGGCGAAGATGAATAGTCCGATGCTCAGGTGTCGATAAATCATGTGCTGGGTCTCTTGAGATGACAAAACTCGGGAGCCGACATGATAACCGATCAGGCTCGTTTTTGCCGGCAGTCTGGCAAACAGGTCGTCTGGCACACCGGCAGACTGGCAAACCGTCAGACTGGCAAATCCATCGATGCTGGGCTCGCAGGTTTCACGACCAAGTCGTTTGTTGTTGGCTCATTGACCAATGGCAGTTTCCCCGAAGTTTCGATGGTCTGCGGGGGACGGGAGACGGTTCTCGATTTCCAGCAGCCAGTTTGACTTTTGGCAGATCAGGGAAGGTGGTTCGCTGCGCAGCGAGAAAGGCCTGTTACAAGTCAAATGAGGTATAGCGAGCCAGTTGAGGTCTGGTTCCAGCCCCAAATCCAATTGACGTTGCAGCGGCGGACCATGTCTATGCAGAACGGGCGGTCAATTGCTTGCAACGTCGGGCGTGGTGGACAAGTTTGTTTCCGAACTTTTTTTTGGAGTGCCTTTCGGTTCCCACGTGGCGATAGCACTTGGGTTGTCGCGTGAGGCGGCCCATAACTTGCGGAAAGATCGGTGTGGATGCCGTTGTTTCTGCAAGGACAGGTTGCGATTGTGGTTTGGGAAGCAGGGCGTTTTGTTCCGGTTACGCGGAGTTTGAGGAAATTTCTGTTTTTTCTTATTTTTAGGCGATGTCCGGTGGTTGGCTTGCCGATATCCCTTTTGAGCCGGTAGGTGGAAGCCTTGAGTTTCCAGCCACTGGGTCATTTAAACAGGGGGGGAAACCTGTTTCGGTGATGTTTCACAACACGCCATCCTAGCTTTCCATTGGTGAAGCCAGTGTCAATCCTCCGCCTGTCAATAAATACCACTCTCGTCGTTGCCGCGTTTCTGGTCAACGATCTTCAAGCTCAAGAGTCTGCGGGTAGTCGCAGTGTTCGCAGAAGCGAGCAAGCTGCCCGAGCAAACTGGCAGCCCACACGCTCACGAGTTCGCAAGACTCGCATTGCAGTCCCTGAACTTGATCCGAGTGATGATACCCGGACAATTCAGCAAGTTCAGGCTGAAGGAATCCCAAGTCCTCCGCCTGAGTCTGCAATCTCGATTGTTACACCTTCTGATTCTGGATCGCTTGATGGTCAGATCACCCTTGCCCCGGTCTATGAGGGCGAGATCATCGGAGAACATTTCTCTGGTGATTGCGGTTGCGACGACCCCGGCTGCGTAGGCTGCGACACCATCGGCTGTGACGGTGGCTGTGGGGCAAGTTGTTGCGGTGAATTCTGCGACGGAAATGCATGGCGTCCATGTTTGACCTTATGCATGCCACAAGACGGTTGGGCGTCGTTTGAGTTTCTCGGTTGGTGGCAGGACGGCATGCAGTTGCCACCCCTGGTAACGACCAATCTTTCGAGCACTCCAGCACCAGGTGTACTCGGTGACCCTGGGACTCGCATCCTTGCCGGCGGCGAAGCGTATCATGATGAAGCACTTGACGGAGGGCGATTCCGCTTCGGGCTGTGGCTTGACAGTTGCCACACTTGGGGAGTCGGTGCCGAGTACTTCAGTCTGTCCAGTTCCAATGACCTGTTTTCAGCAAGCAGTACTGGTAACCCTGTCCTTACGCGTCCTTTCTACGATGTGAAGGGTGGCTTTGAAAATGCTCAGCTGATCGCCTTCCCAGATGTGATTGACGGGAGTGTGACGGTTCACACCGACTCGGACCTGGTGGGTGGCGGTTTTCGCTTCCGAAAGCTACGTCAGGCAGAAGAGGGCTGCAGTAACTGGTTCCTTTGTGGTTGCCCAGAGCATTTCTGTAGCCGAACCGAGCTTACATTTGGGTATCGATTCTTGCAGCTCACCGAAGGGGTAAGGATCTCTGAGAATCTGACTGTGGACTCAGCCAA
>JAPOKD010000740.1 GCA_029977825.1 Planctomycetota bacterium
AGTGAGTTCAAAGGTGCTGACTATCCAGTTCAAGACTATCCAGTTGAAACGGTAACTTGGGACGATGCGGTAGAGTTTTGCCGCAGGTTGAGTGAACTACCGGCGGAGAAAGCAGCAGGTAATGTTTATCGTTTGCCCACCGAAGCAGAATGGGAATATGCCTGTCGTGCTGGAACGACGACGATGTACAGTTTTGGAGACGATGAAGACGAACAGGCGGAAATTTTGAGTAAGGTCGGATGGCTTGAATTAGACGATGAATCGGACTTACGCGATTACGCTTGGTACCTTAAGTACTCTGGAGGAGGAACCCATCCCGTGGGCGGCAAAAAACCGAATGCGTGGGGCTTGTACGATATGCATGGCAATGTTTGGGAGTGGTGTCAGGATTGGTATGGTGATTACCCGAGTGGTAGCGTGACGGACCCGAGTGGTGCTAAATCTGGGGCGGACCGTGTGTTCCGAGGGGGCAGTTGGAGCATGACCCCCGAGCACTGTCGGTCGGCGACCCGCTTCGGGGGCTACCCGTGGTACCGCAACAGCTATTTCGGCTTTCGTGTTTGCCTGAGTCCGTCTGGCAACTAGGCGGAGCCGCAACAGGTGAGGGAAGTGCTCAAGCGTAGGCTCGATGGAGCGATGCGGAGCCGCGACTGAGCTGCCGTAGTGTAGGACGTAGCGGGCGTGTGATCGCTTAGGTTGCATCAACCAACGCACCACCCTGCAATTCCACTGATTCTGTGACACAGATGCCCAGGAACCCAGCGCCGGACAGCCTGATGAATGACAGCAGTTTGGACCGATGCCAAGTGACTTACCAGGTGAACCCAATTAACTGAGCGCGTGGCTGTCTGCTTTGTGCTCCCAGTGCCACGAGGCTGCCCGTATGAGTCTGTTGAAAGATTTAATCCAAACAAAACGGACCACGTTTGAGAATCTCAGAGATAGGTTCAATCAGTGCGACGCCACTGGCTGCCGACCAATTGCGATCCGTTTGATTGCCATCGCGAGGACAATATCGCATCACGGACGCTCGATCGCGCGGCAACACAACTTGGCGTCGTCAAGAAACCGGGCGGGGTTGGCCTGCCTTGGGTATGGCATTTGCCAAATGACGACCGGGAGTACCTGGCGCCCAGTCTCGCCAAAGAATCCCAGTCTCGCCAAGAGAAGCACCATGGCGAGACTGACAAAGATGGCGAGACTGAAACCGGTAGGGAGGACAGTGTCGTATGAATCCCGCATCGCTCCTGACGAATTTTGCTGACCGTGGCATTAGCATTGTCCTGGTTGGGGACAACATCAAATTGAGTGCGTCTAGGGGGATCATGACATCTTCAGACGCAAATACTCTACGCGATCACAAGCCGGAAGTGCTTAGGCTGCTGAGACTCGCCGATGGTTTACCCGTCGATGACAATGCAGCCGCATTGTTGGCGATGGATGAAGTTGATCCAACTGATCTGCCAACCTGTCCGACATGTGGCCGTTTGTGCGACACACAGACGCTCGATGACCAATGGCATTGCTCACCGTGCGATCCGGATGCAAGCCAGCGACGACGACGAACAGAACAATTGCTGCGTAATACCGCCGCAATCCGTTACACTCACAATCGCAACGGCTAGGGTCGCTCCCGAAAGCCGGCTTCATCACCGGTCCGCCGTTGCACTTTCAACCTTTGATGATTCGTGGAGATGAACACGATGGCAACGATTATCCCAAAGAAGAACGAGAGGAAGTGAAGGAGTACTTGACAGCAAACCACCGCGAAATACTGAGCATTTTTGAGCAAATCCTTGAGAACACGGAAGGATGAAATACCCAAGACCAAACCAGACAAGGATGCCCGAACCGACTGTTTATATTCCAGCCAGCGAAGTGATTGAACGAATCTTAGAGCGTAAGAAAGGTGGGCTACCACTTAGCAAAGTTGGACAGCACGATCCGGTGCTCGCTCGGTCGGCATCGAAACACTTTGGGGGCTGGAGGAATCATCCCATTGCTGTGTCAACATTTTTTGGATCAATGCAAAGTGTGTATAGAATTGCATTGATGACAGCGCTGTGATTCGTTGCAGGTCAACGTCCGGCCCGACGGATGCGTTCACGGTCGTGCTCGGAGGCAGACTGTTGGACCGGTGCTTTGCAGCTTCTTCAGGCTCATCATTTGCAACGGAGACGGTGGTTAGTAGGACGAGAGTTATTAGGACGGCTTGCGCATTTCGGTTCACAAGTAGCCTCATTGTTAGCCTTGGATTTCGAATCGAGTGATTTCGTTTGATTTACTCAACATCAACAGCGAATCTCTTATTTGCCTGAAAAACCTTGTAGGAATAGGCCTCTGATTTCCTCATTGTTGATTGCTTGGGCCCACTCCAGCCCTTCTTTCTGTTCAACCAACCAGTCGGTCGCTGACTTTAGGTCGATGTCCGACCACTGAACGAGCGCAGTGGGAATACCGGAGGGCCGAACTTGCGAGATCCAGTTGACGAACCCAACAGGATTCGTATCGAAACCACCCATTTTTGCGATGCATTCGATTGCATGATCCAAATCAACGCCACTTAGTTGCATTTCCCCAACGCGTTGAGTGCCCTTTAGCACGCCGCCGTTGAACATGGTGTGCGTGACGGTCATCTTGATCAGGTCAGGTTTGATACTCGTATATTCTGGCTTCCCCATTGCTTCAATTATTCCGGGTAAGCACTCCGGATGCAGCGTTGGAATCCCCAATGATCCAAATGTCCCAATGGGAATGCGACCACCATTTGAATTACCCAGACTCGCTTGAATTTTCAGAAACGCCGTCAGGCCAGCATTGATATCGACACCTAAAAGTTTTGTAGCGACACGGATTCTTGCATCAAGGGAGGGTTCAGTTATCAAGTCAAGCGAGTCTGTTTTATTTTCTCGTGGTTCATTCGGCGATAAAAGACGCATCGCAAGGGCCGGATCCTTTCTAGCGATCGCGTCAAACAATTCCCTGATGCTAATCGCTTTTTTCAAGTCGCCGTCTTGGTAGATTCGCATGGGTTCCTGTTCGGCGGCGAGCAGCACCAACCACGTCTTCATCTTCTTGTTGTTGATTTGTTTTGCAGCCGCGAGCAATTCGTCGGTTCCATGTCCTTCGACAACGCGAAGGAATTCCTCAAAAATCAACTTATAGGCTTTGTCTTCGAAAACAATTCGCTTGAAAATATCTTCCGAGTTCTCCTCGGAGAGATCGGGCTCCAAGTCTTTTAACGATTTACAAGTACGGTCGACGACTGCTTGGTTTGGGCTCAGCTCAATACTTTCTGCTTCGGATGCACTCGGACTTTCGGATTTAGACGCAATCGATCTCGTGTCAAAATCGCGCGGAGCCTGAACGGTCTCTTGAGGCTGTTTGGCCACTGCCAAACGCATTCTTGCTTTCTTGGGTTCGTGCTTCAGCCAACGCTCTTCTATTTTCTCCAACGTTGCGGTTCGCAAGCGTTCATCCCTGATCCTTCCCGCATGCTGCAATGCCTTTTCAAAGAA
>JAPOKD010000269.1 GCA_029977825.1 Planctomycetota bacterium
AAGCATGGGAAAGAAAGCATGGGGCAGAACGCATGGGGCAGGGCGAGTGCCAAACCTCATTGTAAATCAGAAATCCCGAAACTACAGACGACTGCAGGAGGATTTCTGTGTGTTCCTGCCATCAGATGCCGGTGGATGGCGTTGAGAATCGCGGTCGATGGCCGCGTTTTGGCCTACGGCGGATCGAATCGGTGGGGCAATCACCGTGAGGCCAGCCTGAGGAGTGGAATGCCGGCCACTCATCATGTCCGTTCGGTCAGCGGTTTAGAATCAGAAAACATTTCTGTTATTACTTGGCCGGTGCGCTGTCGTTGGTTGCCGTAGAGGCAGCTTTTTCCAGTAAGGCGGCGATTTGCGGTCGGACAGTTTTGAGTTGGTTTAAATCAAATTTTCGATTCAGCGATCGGCCAACGCCTTGATAGCTTGCTTCCAGTTGGGGATTCCATTCTTTTGAGACAATATCGAGAGCGGTTTCGCCCTTCGAATTTTTCGCCTCACTGTTTGCGCCTTTTTCCAGTAGCAGTTTGACCATGGATTCATCTCCAAAAAAAGCAGCGAGATGAAGAGGGGTATTCCCATCTGGTCCCTTTAGCGTGACATCAGCGCCGCGTTGGATCAGTAGCTGGGCTGAGCTTGGGTGATCTTGAAGGATGGCGTTACGTAGAGGTGTCCCGCCGCGGCGTCCCTGTTTGGCATTCACATCTACACCAGCATCAAGGAATCGTTTGATCGCGGCATTGTCACCGGCATTAGCGGCTGCCCAGATATCGTTGATGGGGGTCGACGAACGTCGTGGTTTCATTTGGGCTGCCATGGCAGGATCGAGTTTGGATCCTTCGGACAGGCAGTAGAGTTTCGAGGCCGTGCGGATCAGCACTTGATCACCGACGACCGCAGGACAGGCGATGCACAGTTCATCGAGTTCATTGCGGGCCACAATATCGAACTCTTCACCCGCTTTGATCACGTAGGTGAGGCCATCTTCGCTGAGGCAGAACAGGTATCCGTTGTATGCAAATGGTGATGCTGTAAAGGAACCTGAAGGCGAGAATCTTTTCTTGCCATAAACTTGTTCACCTGTACGGGCATCGTGACAGGTCAGGAATCCTTGGTCGTACAGCGTATACAGATAATCGCCGTAGACAGTTTGGCTGGGGTTGTAGGATGACGAAGTGCCCTGATACCACTCAATGAACTCACTGTCGGTGTAATCTCCCTCGGGGGTGATGTTGCCGCTTGCACCCGGTTTGATTGCGAAGGTCGGTCGGTGGGCGTCACCTACATATCCCGATGCGATGTAGCACATTCCGTGGGCACTCATCGGTGATGGAATGACAAGGTTTGACATCTGCCCATCAAATTCCCAGAGCAATTCTCCGGCGAGTGAGTAGCTGCGATTGGATTTTTTTCCGGGCACAATGATTTCGGTCCGTTGATCATTTTTCCAGACCAAGGGAGTTGCCCAGGAGTGGGTTTCATTGCGGTCCCGCTTCCAACGTTCGTTTCCGGTTTTTGCATCGAAGGATGCAATCCACGATTTTTCAAGATTGTCATAGACCACAAATACCTGACCGTCATGCACGACGGGGGAGGCTGCGGCTCCATAATCCATGAACGTCTTTCTGGGTTCTATGTCACGTGACCAAAGCATTTCGCCATCGAGGCCGTAACAGTACAGACCGACGTCGCCGAACAGGACATAGAGTCGCTCGCCGTCTGTAGTAGCCGTTTCTGCTGCATAGGTGCTCTTGGGATGTCGAGGAACTTTTGGTGCACCTGTATGGGCTTCACGTTTCCAGATTTCCTGACCGGTGTTCAAGTCAAAGCAATAAACCAGCCAATGGTGAATTCCTTTACCCGGATCCCGGACTCCCTGGCCCAGATAGAGTCCTTTGCTGGGCGCGAGGTTCTGTTCGTCACTGACAACCGTAGTTAGAAAAACCTTGTCGCCCCAGACAATCGGGCAGGACCATCCCCAACCTGGCAGGTCGATCGCCCAGCGAACGTTCTCGGTCGTACTCCATCGAGTCGGTAAATTGGGATTGTCTTTCGCGACGCTGTTTCCATCTTCACCACGGAAGCGGGTCCAATGATCGACACCGTGGACCATTGAGAGGGGGCTGAGTATCAGACAGGCAGCGAACCCAATCACTCGAAGCATGATGCGAATCCGGTAGAGGGAATGAAAATGTTGTGGCAGAGAAAATTCATATGGTGTGGCAGAGAAAACGGTGCAGAGAAAACGGTGCAGGGCAGGGCGGTGCAGGGCAGGGTAACGCAGTTTCCCCGACAACCGAAACACCTGTCAACGCGGTGAGGGTAACCGGTCTCCCGTCTGGTTGGGTTAGGCATTCATCTTACTGCTCGGTTTCAATGCAATACAGATGCTTGGCGCCTCGCAGGAACAATTGATTGCCTGCAATCGCAGGCGATGCATCGAAACGTTCGTCAAGCTTGTTGAGAGCTGTGACTTGGTAATCAGGGCCGCGTTGCAGTACAAGCGTGTTACCATTACGACCCGTCAAATAAACACGCCCGCCAGCTCCGACAGGCGAAGCATAGATGTTGGACAGTTCACCGACACGTTCCGGTCCAAAAACAACCTCGCCAGTTTTTGAATCCAGGCATGTCAAAATTGATTGATTGGACTGGTTGTAATAGAGAAGTCCCTCATACAGCAGCGGGGAAGGAATGTAGGGTGTACCCCGTTCTTTTTTCCAAAGTATTTTGCCGCTGTCTGAGATGTCTCCGGTCTCGGTCAGAGGAATTGCCATGGCAGAGTAACCCTGGTAACCACTCATGCAAATCACGTAGTCGCCCTCAACAACAGGGCAGGGAATCGCATTTCCTGTAAGCCCGCTGCATTGCCATATGATGTCACCGTTGTCGAGATCGTAACTGCGAACAAAGCCTGAGGCTGCAGTGATGACTTGGGTTTTTCCACTGTGTTGAATGATCCTTGGGGTTGCCCAGGCATTTCCCTCGTCACGCTTTCGTTTCCAAAGTTCTTTTCCTGTCTTGGCATCAAGAACTTCGATTGTGCTTTGTCCTGCATGGTCTCGAACAATCACAAGTTTTCCATTGTGCAGAACGGGCGAGCAGCCCTCGCCAAGGCTTGATCCGACCTTGACCTCACCGAGATCCTTTTCCCAGATCTTGTTGCCCTGCAAGTCAAAACAAAACAGACCAGCTGATCCGAACCAGCAATAAAGATGTTTTCCATCCGTGGTTGGTGAGGCTGGTGCAAAGTCGTTGTCGTTGTGAGCGCCTTGATGAGGTATTTTTGTGGTGGCAGTCTGACGCCAAATCTCCTTGCCGGTATTTCGATCAAGACAGAGGACAACAAACGCGTGCAAGGCGTTGGGTTGTTTGATATCGAAAAAGTTGGTCTTGGGTTGATCTTCAGGATCAGGAATGGATGGATCCTTGACTCCGGTGTTGATGGCAGTCAACACAAAAACCTTGTCGCCCCAGATGATGGGTGTTGAGGTGCCTTGTCCTTCAATGGCCACTTTCCATTTCACATTCTCATCTTCGCTCCATTCCACGGGGGGATCAGCGGTGGTTGATACACCGGTGGCATCCGGACCACGCCATTGGTGCCAGTTGTCAGCGAACGATTCACCGAAAGCAGGCATCGGGATGGCAATTAGCAACAGGCATGTACTGAAAATCGATTGGTTTTTCATGCTTTTTCCGGTCCTTGCTTGATTCGATTATTGATGCAGATAGATGCTACAGGGTCAGTGCACCATTGCTCGTGGCAAAGCTGTCTGTCTCCACACCCATCCGCTGCAGCAGACTTACAAATAAATTGCTGAGTGGTGTATTGCGATCTTTGTTGTATGCAATGTAACGTCCGTGCTTGTAGCCACCACCGGCAAGAATGATTGGCAGATTCGTCGGATCATGCGCATTGGCATTGCCCAGGTTGCTGCCAAAAAGCACAGCTGTGTGATCAAGCAGCCGGGTTCCCTGGGTTGATTTCATGCCAAGCTGTGTCAACAAGTCCGAAAATGTCGAGAGGATTCCCGATTCGATGATTTTCAGTTGTGCAATTCTTGCAGGGTCCTGTCCATGGTGAGACAGCGGGTGATGCTCAGCCTGGACACCAGCCATGTTTGGCACAACCTGGTGATCCTGAATCATCAGGCTGATGACACGTGTTGAATCGGTTTGCAGCATGAGTGGAATCAGATTCATCAGTCCTCGAATTTTGCCGATCAATTCCGTTGGTTCGGCAATGTCTTCAGGGACCTGGGTGTTCACCACAGGCTTGGGGCGATCCAGCCATGCATCAGAAGCAGCCAGGTCTTTTTCAGCAACCCGGATAGCATCGAAATACTGATCGAGTTGCTTCTGGTCCCCACCGCTCACTTGCCGGCTTAGTGCTTTCGTCTGCTCTCCTACAGCATCAAGAATGCTGCGTCCCTCCGCAAGTCTCTGTCTTTGTCGTCGTTGCTGTTCCGGGCTTCCAGCTAAAAATAACTTTGCAAACACTTGCGATGGGCGATTGTCAGCTGGCAGCATCACGCCATTGCTGTTGTACGATTGACTCTCTTGAGTGTTGCTCCCCAGGGTGACTGATGAAAATCTGGTCGCGTTTCCGAGGTGCATCGCGGCAACCTGATCCACCGAAATCGTGTTTTTGAAACCTGCCAGCCCGGGATTGATGGCCGCCGTCAGAAAAGTCAGCTCCGTATCGTGAGGTTCTTTGCCATTCTGGTCCGGGTGAGACAGCCCGGAAAAAAGAGTAAAGTCGTCCCGGTGTTCCTTGAGCAGGTCAAGGTACTCGGTATTCGCATAGTCTGTTCCGGAGGTCTTCGGGAACAGCGACGGTGGATACAAGCCGAGCGCATTGCAAATCAGGACCATGCGTTCAGGTTGCCTGGCTGCCTCAAATCCTAACGCTGGATTCATGGCATCCAACAGTGGCAACGACAACGCGACCCCAGTGGCCTGCAGCGCCGAACGTCTTGAAATGGGTTTATGCATGTTTTTTACCGGCATTGAAACATCTGGCTGCGAACTACCTCATGAATCAACTGTTTCAAAGTGTAGTTGGAATTTTTGTGACGAGTCAAAATGGCTTCCACTTTCTCGCGATCAGCAAACTGGATTTCAGCACCTGTGGCAAAGGTGATCAACTGTGATACAAGGTTTCTCGCTACCTGGTCCTGCGACTTCATGAGGTGCTGTTTGAAATCACGAATGTCATTGAAGCTTGAGCCGTCCTCCGTCTGTCCAGCGCAGTCAACTGACTGACCGAGGTTGTAATCCTTGTGAAGAAATCGAAGACCGGTGACGGCACTGCGTTTGACGCCTTTGCTGAGCCGGTATCGCTGTCGGTAGTTGCCGATGGGATCAAAACACTCCAGGGCAAAACCAGGTGGATCAATCTTTCGGTGGCAGGTGGCGCAGGCTTCGACCGACTGGTGTTGTGCCAGTGTCTCGCGAATGGTGGTTGCGCCTCGCGTGTCAGGTTCGATTGAACCAACCCCTGGTGGTGGGGGATTGGGAGGCTGACCCAGCAGATTTGTGAGAACAAAACTGCCCCGTTTGACGGGCGACGTCACAGTTCCGTTCGCCGTCACCTTTGCGATGGATGCATGGGCCAGAATGCCCCCGCGCACGCTGTCCTTGTCGAGCATTACTTTTCGCATCTCTTCGCCTTTGACTCCATCAATCCCGTAGTGCTCAGCGAGTTTTCGGTTGAGGAAAGTGAAGTCGGAGTCGATGAGATTGGTAATGCTGAGGTCTTCGTTGATGAGATGCCGGAAGACGAGTCGCGTTTCGGCCAGCATGGCTCGACGGAGAACATCATCGTATTCCGGGTACAGATACGTATCTGGCGTTGTTGCGTCGATCAGATTCAGATCAAGCCATTGATCAAGAAATTCATTGACGAACCTCTCACTTCGCTGGTCGGACAGCATCCGGCTGACCTGAGCATCCAATGTCCTGGCATCGGCAAGTTTTCCGTCATCGGCAAGTTGAATGAGTTGCTCATCAGGGAGGCTGCGCCACAGGAAGTATGACAACCGGCTGGCGAGTGCAGCATTTGTCAGCGCCGATTTGGCGGGCTGCGTTTGGTTGGTCAGGAAGAGCGTCTCGGGCGCGATCAGGATGGCTCGCAATGGCACGCGAGCGCTGGCAATAAAACCACGCCGAGCTTCAAGTGTCGGTACAGCAAGATTCGTGAAGTACTGGATTTCTTCGTTTGTCACTGGTCGCCGGAATGCTCTGGGTGCAAACGCTGCGACAGCATCGCGAATGTGTTCGTAATGGGATTTTTTTGTAATTGGTCGGTAGTAGCGACCGTTTGCAGCAGGTTCCCATTCGACACCGGGGAATAGGGCTCGCGTACGTTGCGGGGGCCACGTGGACTCCAGCGGACCTTCGATGAGAACCTTTCGCACCCGGACACCTTCACCTTTGAACTCGCTCGCCGGTTGCGAGTTGTAAATGATTCTTCCGTCAAGCGCAGGTTCAAGTTCGTCGGCGCTAACGTAAAAATAGTCGTCTGTACGCATGTATTTGGTCGTTGACAGAGTGCGGATTTTTTCGTCCACGTCCCACGCGGCAAACAATTCGCTGTCGCCTTGAATGTCGTTTTGGCGTTTAAGACTCATCGTTACCGAAGACCTTGGCTGATAAGCCGCACCAGTGACAGTGATCCGGTATCGCCCAGCAACAGGGAAGTGAAAACCGTTGGCGTCAGAACGCAAGTTGTAATTCTCGCCGCGGAACATGATGAGATCACCCTGATCCGGGAAGACTGTCCCACCGCCTCGGCGTACGGGGCGATCAAACCACATTTTCATGTAACTCGAATTCACATAGTCGAGTTCACACACCATGTTCGGCTTGGGCCCGAGTTGAATCGCTTCGTCGAGCGCGGCATCGGCAGCCTTGAGAAACCCTTTGACATGAACGTTGGACATATCCTGCTTTGCCGCGACAACATCGAAGGATCCTGACTTGCTTTCCGGCGGAAGTAACTTCGCTATCTGGCCACCAATGCCGAGCAGATCATGCAATGTATGTTCGTATTCGAATCGTGATAGCCGTCGTGAGGGCACTCGACCACTGGTTTGCTGATGCTGACGGTTGGCATCCAGCAGTTTTGTGTTGAGGAACTTCAGCGCGGCGGCTTGTGTTTGTGAGTCTGGTCGAGGTTCCGCCGCCGGAGGCATTTCTTCTTTTTGGATACGATCCACGATCTTCACCCACGCACGAAACGTGTTCGGGTCTTTGTAGTTCTGGTCGAGCACCGTGAAGTCGAGTCGGGTTTCTGTATTCTCGTTGTGACAATCGATGCAGGAATTCTGGATAAGGGTCGTCAATGCTG
>JAPOKD010000580.1 GCA_029977825.1 Planctomycetota bacterium
CCCAACTGCCTCAAATAGCGGGCCAGGTTATGGACGAAGGAGTCGTAATTGTCGAGGAGCAGAATCACAGGTTATCGGCGTGGTTTGGCAAACTTGATCTTTTCAATCAGTTTGACAACTTCGTTGCCCTGTTTGTACCCGCTTACCGCAGTAATTGAGCGAATTACGTACTCGTAGCGAAGATTGTAGTCAGTATCGATCTCAATCTCAGGTCCATCCTCACCCTCGACGGGGGCGGTGGTACCGATCAGTTCGACCACATTAGCACGCAGCTGGTCAAAATCTGTCCCCAGATTGATTTCATTGAGTGACATCGTGGTCAGTTTGCCGTTCTCATCGGCCTGTAACCGTAACTTCAGGGGCAGATCCGTCGGATCCATGGTCATGGAATCGCTTCCCGCCAATGGCATACGAACGCTGAAATCACCCTCGAGTTCCACAATCTTAAACGTCATGACAAAGAAGATTAGCAGCAGAAAGACGACGTCAATCATGCTGGTCATGTTCAAGCCGCTTTTTTCAGCTTCTCCACGATTCCGGATTTTCACGAGTTATCCTCCTTCACCCTTAGAGCAAAGTTCTCAAGCTGTTGTTCTTGGGCAACTCGAATCACCTCCTGCACGTCTCCTGCAGATGTGTCCTTGTGAGCTCGGATGACAACATTAGCATCCTCAACGGTCTTGCCTTCAGCTTTGATGACCGCGATTTCTTTTTGCAAGCCAACCCGAAGGGTTTCTGCGGTGTAATCATCACCTCCGAGAATGATCTCACCATCCTGCGCTACGTGCAAAATGATGGGAAATTCCAATGGCACCTCAGGTGGCTTTACAAGTTGGCTGCTGGGCAATTTGACGCGATCGTTGGACTCCGTCTGCGCAAAATTGATCAGAACCATGAAGAACGCGATCAACTGAAACACCATGTCGATCATTGGCGTCAGGTCACCTTCAGCCAAGTCGACTTTCTTTGACTTGACCTTCATCTAGCCCTTTGCCCCCTGAGGCTGGACATCTTCGAACCGGCTCATGAGATTCTCACTTGTGACACCAACTTCGAGGAGCAAACGAGAAACTCGATTTCGAATGATGTTGTAGGCTGCAATCGCTGGGATCGCTACAGCGAGACCGACAAGCGTTGTGAACAAAGCTGTTGAAATACCCTCTGCAAGCTCAGCTGGTTTTGGCGAAGCTCCCCCAAGAGCGATGACTTGGAACGAGGCGATCATACCTTGAACCGTACCGAACAAACCGATCATGGGACTGAGGTTACCAATCAACGCCATGTAACTGAGTCGATGCTCAAGCTTCATGCTTTCCTCTTCACCGACTTCCTGCATGCCCTCAATCGCCTTGCTGTAGCCACGTGACAATTTGGCCAAACCGGCCGAAAGCACCTGCCCCAGAACCGACTCATCTGTGCGAGCCATGTCATAGGCTCCTTGGAAGTCTTTTTCGTTCAGGCGTTCTTCGAATGCATCGACCAACTCCTGAGGGCATAAAGTGTCTCGCCGTGCGGCCAACATGTTCATCACAAAGAGCGAAACCAGTGTGACTGAAAGTGCGAGGAAGACAAACAAGTATCCCCACCCAAGAGAACTGATCGTCCAACTCAGCAGGTTCTGGTCAGCTTTGCTGCTACCGCCACCCCCTGCATCGGCTCCGTCGGCTCCATCAGCCGCCGGTGCTGCCGGTTCCTCAACAACCTCAACGACATCGTCTTCGGCTCCACCGAATTCATCCGCCGCGTCCTGCGCGAATGCAGGGGTGAACGTGAACATAGCTGCGAGCATGATCACCATGATCGGGAGCGATCTTGATAATGAATGCGAACAAGGCAACTGGGGAACAAACGCAAAACTGGGAAGGAATCCGCAAGCATCGAACATCAACGAGGCGCTCCGGGAGAAAAGTAGTGATTGGGAGGCGAAGCTGAATGCAGGTCAGTTCCTGTAACAGCCCTTTCGCATAAACAATAGTCTAGCAAACTTCATTTGACAGGATGGACCCCCACGACGGCTAATCCATTGAATAAAAAAAAATTAGGTTGGGGGGAATGACCAAGTAGTAGTGATCAGGCTGGGATCCAAAAGCGGATCAAAATCCGGGATAACGGTTCTGCAATTCCTGTCGAGCTTGAGCGGCTCGTTCCGGCTTGCCAACCTTTGGCCACAGTTCTACCAGCCGTTTCAAGGCTTCTGCGTGTGCATCTGGCTGTGCTGAGAACATCAGGTGTGTGTGCAAATAAGCCATGATTGCACCCTCAATATCGTCACGAGCCTCGCAACTGGCACCTCGAGCGTTGTATATTCTGGCTGCGATCTCAACATCAGCAGCATTCATTTGAGCAATCAGCGTGTTGGTCAAAGTATTTGCCTGATCACCATTCCCTTGAAGAGCCAAAGCGACCGCTTTGCCAGCCTTGCTCAATGTTTGCAGGCGGATTATCTGCGTGGTTTGCGATTTCAGACCGAGGATCTGGTCAAAGTCAGCAACTGCAGCGGGGCCTTCTTTCATTTTCAGACGCACAAGTCCCTGCAGGTATTTCGCCTCAATTTTGGTTGCCTCCGCAGGTGCTTTTTCAAGTGAACCGTAGAATTTCAGGGCCTGCTCAGTATTGTTGGATGCCAGAGCAAGATCACCCAACAACTTCGCAGCTTCATAGAAGTGCCAGGAGCCCTGATTTCGAGTAGCAAAATCGAGCATGCGTCTGGCCGCATCATCAATTTTCCCCTGCCCACTTAAAGCCAGCTTGGCTTCACAAAGAGCATAGTAGAAAGCTACATCTTCCTTGATCAAGTCTCTATTGATTGTGTTTAGTTTCAGCTTCTTCAGCTCTGCCAGAGCCTGATCATACTGCCCATCAAGTGCGAATGCCCGCGCTTTAGTCAACTGCGGAGGATCCCCTTCGAACATGATCTTGGTGATTTCGCCAGCTTTGAAGACCTTGATGACACCGGCTTTGTCCAGTCTCACCCCGTCTTTGCTGCCTTCAATTACAGCTCCGCTGACGTTGTCTCCTTTCATGTCATAAACACGGTCAATCTGCGCCTGAGCGGACGGAATAGCCAACATCCAAATGCAAGCGACAACGAGAACACGAGGCTGAGTGAAAATACGTTTCATGGAGATATTTGTAATCGTGAGAGACGGGAGAATTCTGTTAACGAAAAAGACAGTCAAACGGCATGCTGCTCGCTTACTTCTCGGTTGTTTTTGGTAGCCCTTGGGCCGGTTGTCCAAGATCGGTTTCTATTTTCTTTAAGAGCTTGTCGAACTTCAGATAGTGAGTTTTACCCCCCATCTCGGGATACAGTGCGTGTACCTTGGTGATGTCACTTTTAGCTTTTTCCATCAATGGCTTGCTCTTGGACTTTTTACCAGCGCGGTACCGGCACAAAGCAACGTGGTACCGGGCATTGAAAAACATGTCCTGATATTTGGGATCACGACTGGTTAACTGACTCACCTTGCCCCAGCCCCAAATCAGATTTTTCCCTTTAGAATCGGGCTTGCTGCCATTGAGAGCTTTTTGAAAAGCCGCGACTGTGTATTTTTCCGGGACGACTTGTGCCCATTGCTCATAGGCAAGAGCGGCATCCACCTGGGCGTCCAACATCGTCGGCTTCTTACTCAAGATGGCCGCATACCCTTTCACGGCATCACTGTAATTACCTAGCATTCGTTGTGCGGTTGCAAGCTGGAACTCCACTTGTAACGGCACATCCGAACTACCTGCCTTGACCTGTTCGAAAGTACTGACAGCTGTCTGCAACAACTCTGCTGATTGACCAGTGGCATTTACTGTTCCTGGCGACATGGAAGATTTTGCCAAATCGACAAGAGTTTGCCCGACCCACTGCAAGGTAGCAGCATCCTTGGTTGTCTTGGAAATCTGATCAAGGAATACCCGAAAAGCTGACACTAGTGCCTGTTTTGCATTTCCAGTGGATGCTTCCAATGAATCACGAATTTCACGGGACGCCCGAATGTAGATGGCAGTTAGCTTCTTCTGGGCATCAGGCCCCACCACGCTGCTCCGGAGTTTGTCCATCACCCCCATCGCACGCTTCAGGAGAGCATCAGAATCACCCGGCGATGTCGCCATTTTCTGAACGAGCACCTGTAATTCCGTGCTGTAGGTATCACTCTCAAAGCTCTGACCTGCGTTACCAAGCCGCTCGATAATAGATGCTGGTCCGTAGGTTTTATTTTCCATCACACTTGCTGCAGCATCTGCATTGTTCATTCGAAGGTTAATCTTCATGAGCACCAAGGCAGCCTTTCCTGCCTCAATATTGGCAA
>JAPOKD010000610.1 GCA_029977825.1 Planctomycetota bacterium
CGCTCGTTCGGCTCCTGGTACGTGCCTGCAAACAATACCTCCCCACTTTCGAAGTCGGCTATGAACCCGCCTCTGCAATCAAGAACGCTGCTCGAATCGCAACTGCTCACGAACCGCCGTCATTTTTTTGCGCGTGGTGGAATGGGTGCTGCCGCTTTGGCTTCCTTACTGAATCGGAATTCAGCCAACGCAGGCCCATCCCTGGCCGCCAACAATGGCCCAGGATACGGCCCCGGTCAACCAGGACCCACACATTTTCCCGCCAAAGCCAAACGAGTGATTTACTTGTGCCAATCCGGCGCACCATCGCAAATCGATACTTTTGACTACAAACCATCGCTCGAAAAACTCAATGGCCAGAACCTCCCGGACTCCATCAGGAATGGGCAACGTTTGACAGGAATGACATCAGGCCAGTCTTCCTTTCCAGTTGCAAAATCATTCATGCCCTTTCGCCAACACGGCAAGTCAGGTCAGTGGATCAGCGACCTGCTGCCATGGCACGGGAAGATCGCTGATGACATCTGCATCATCCGGTCCATGTACACCGAAGCGATCAACCACGATCCAGCCATCACATTCTTTCAGACCGGACATCAACAACCGGGCCGTCCGAGTCTGGGTGCATGGCTGAGCTACGGGCTTGGCAGTGAAAGCGACAACCTTCCAGCCTTCGTTGTCATGCTGGACAAGAACACGGACCCCCAGGCGCAACCCCTGTACGCCCGCCTGTGGGGTAGCGCCTTGCTGCCCTCGAACCACCAGGGGGTCAAGTTACGTTCATCTGGTGATCCAGTGCTGTATCTCAATGATCCGACAGGTGCAGACCAGACTGATCGCCGTCGCTTTCTCGATTCGATTGCCAAAATGAATCAATTGCGACGCAAAGCAGTGGGAGACCCTGAAATCGACACACGCATTTCGGCATACGAAATGGCGTATCGCATGCAGACCTCCGTTCCGGACTTGACCAATGTCAGCGACGAATCACAGGAAACACTTGACCTTTACGGCCCGGATGCAAAAAACCCTGGCACGCATGCAGCCAATTGCCTACTGGCACGACGATTGGCTGAACGCGGCGTCCGTTTCATTCAAATTTATCATCGTGGCTGGGACCACCATGGTGGACTTCCTGGCCGACACCCCAAACTGGCAAAAGAGGTAGACCAGGGCTCTGCGGCGTTAGTGATGGACCTGAAAAGGCGCGGCATGCTTGACGATACACTCGTTATCTGGGGAGGTGAATTTGGACGCACGGTTTATCGCCAGGGTGGAAACGAAAACAGCTATGGTCGTGATCACCATCCAAGATGCTTTTCAATCTGGATGGCGGGAGGCGGAGTTCGCGGAGGGATGAGCTACGGTGAGACGGATGAGTGGGGCTACAACATCATCGACCGCGACCGCTACGGAGTCCATGTGCATGACCTTAACGCCACGATCCTGCATCTGATGGGACTCGATCACGAAAAGCTCAGCTACCGTTATCAGGGACTCGATTATCGGCTCACGGGTGTCGAGCAACACCAACCAGTCAAAGACATCCTGCGATAGTTAACGCCAAACTGCAAATTCACGCCGACAGGCTGCACTCTCCTACACTTCTCACTGTCAGCACCATGCTACTTTCTGAATTAACCTGGCAAGACGTCGACCGACTGGATCGCGACACGCCTGTCATTATTCCTGTTGCTGCGTTGGAGCAACATGGACATCACATGCCACTGTTCACAGACAGCTTGCTGCTTGAAGCAATCGTTGAAATGGCCCACCCATCGTTCAACGACAAGGCACTGTTGCTTCCATTAACATGGCTTGGCAACTCTCACCACCATCTCGACTTTCCTGGAACCGTTTCGGCTGAACCCCGTCTCTGGATCGACATGCTACTGGGACTTGTAGAGAATTTTATCAAACACGGGTTCCGGCGCATTGTCGTGATCAACGGCCACGGCGGCAATGACGTTCCTGGGCGTCAAGCGATATTTGAAGCCCGACAACGGCATCGCGAACGCGAAGACCTGCTTCTTCTGTTCGCAACCTACTGGCACCTTGCGCAGCCTGCTCAAGGCTTTGTCGCTGGTCTGACACAGGATGAAATGGGACATGCGTGCGAGTGGGAAACGTCGATGATCCTTCACCTCAGACCTGACCTCGTCAAGCAACATCAAAACGCAGAAACCGTTTCACAGAACGGCTCATTCCAGCCCGCTCAACGTGCGTGGACCATGCTGGATCGTTCCCAAACAGGTCACATCGGCGCACCGGCCGAGGCATCCGCTCGCAAAGGCAAGGAATTACTGGACCTGTTCTCGGGGGGAGTTTCCGACCTGATCCATCGAGTGATCCGATGGAACGGTCAGTCATGGGAAGGTTGAAGCGGCAGCCTTAAAAAACGGAAGTCAAAATCTCACTCGTCAGTACCAGGCTTGTCTCCCCACAGACCGTTGCAAAAAACGTAAACTGGAAGCCGGCGTTGCATCCAGCACTGCCGAATAATCTACCTCTTTCAAGCACACATACGCCCACCCACGGTCACCCCATGGAACGTCGTCGCTTTCTGAAAACTGCCAGCTTAGGCAGTGCCCTACTGGCCACTCCCCTGTCAGCACCCTTCCAAGCGAGTCAGGTTTCCGCAACCCCGGCAGCTACCGGCCGTCGGCCCAAAATCGCTTTTCTCGGAACCGTAGTGCGCCGTCACTCGCACGCGCAACACTTCCTTGACCGACATACGTTGGGTTACACCTGGAAAGGGCGATGGCAGACACCACGCATTGAGGTAGGCTCCGTCTTCATTGACCAATTCCCCGAAGAAGACCTCGCCAAGAGCAGAATAAAACGGCACGGTCTGAAACTCTATCCCACCATCGAGGAAGCCCTCACCTTGGGCAGCAGCAAACTCGCTGTCGATGGGGTGGTCCTGATTGGCGAACATGGCGACTATCCCACCAATGAAAAGGGCCAGCGTCTGTATCCCAGATACGACTGGTTCAAAAAGGTAGTCAAAGTGTTCGAAGACAGTGGCCGCAGTGTCCCTGTCTTCAATGACAAACATCTCTCAACCGACTGGAGCGAATGCGTCGAAATGGTCGAGGACTCACGCCGTCTCGACTTTGCATTTCTGGCGGGTTCTTCGCTGCCGGTCACTCGCCGTATGCCCGCCATCGACATGCCACTTGGCACCCCACTGCAAGAAAGCGTTTGTGTTGCTTATGGGGGCGTCGACAGCTATGACATCCATGCCCTGGAAACGGCACAATGCATGTCGGAACGAAGAAAAGGGGGGGAAACCGGTGTCAAACGAATCCATGCGTTGCGTGATGAAAACCTCTGGCAACGTCTGGATGCAGAGGACTGCCAGACCACTCGTAAACTGATTGTTTCAGCGTTAACGCGAAGCCACAACCTTCCCGTTAAGGATGGCTTTCCGACAGATCCAGTCTCCATGGATTGGCTACGGACCAACATGCCAAAGTCGACGGGATATATCGTCGAGCACAACGACGGACTGCGGACCACGATGCTGCTGACAGGCATCCGGGATTTCAACTACGCAGGCATGTCAAAAGAAGGGCAACTGACCTCCTGCCAGATGTACTTACCCATGCCGGGGCATGGGTCCACGACAGCAGACTTTTTCAATCCGCTGGCACGGCACATTGAAACAATGATGCTAGACAGAAAATCTCCCTACCCGGTAGAACGCACGCTGTTGACCTCAGGCATGGTCATCGGTGGCGTGGACAGCCTTTTTGCGGGTGAAAAACCGATCGCCACTCCCCACCTGAACGTGACGTATTCAAGCTCAGAAAATTCAACCTTTTGGAATGACTGACGGTGTCGAGATCAACAGTCATTGCGTAGCAAAAGCCGGAAACAGAGCACACTCAACCAACCTGTGTTTTTTGCTAGACTCTTCGGCCTCAGGACGACGGCCATGCTTCCAGTCTGCCTTATCGTAATTCCGCAGCGACATCGAATGATTCTGGCTTGGTGATGAGCAAGTCCAAGCGTTAGACTGGTGCCCCACCGGGGAGACAAGCGACTGTCACCGATGATGCAATTTCTAACCCGAAAGAACCGTTCTGCACCAGTCGCGGTGCCACTGCGGACACGAGCAACTC
>JAPOKD010000342.1 GCA_029977825.1 Planctomycetota bacterium
AACTCCGCATCGGTCGCCTGCGTGATCGCTCGAACCTGCCGCATGGCATCATCGAACGACATGAAGATCGCGGTGCTGGCAGCCATGGGAGTCGCCAGTCCAGCGCCCACAGTAAAGATCTGCCGGCCGAGCATCCGCGCCGACGCACCGAAGTCCTGTAGTTTACGCTTCGCATCTGCCAAGCCCCGCAAAAAGCGCGAGTTTCGCGTGGTCAGCTCAACGTAGGCGGCTCCGGCTTTGACCTGTGACATGGATTCTGCGTGGTATGGCTTTGAGCCGACCGCCCCATGACGTTTGCCAGCTGACTCACGGTGACGGGGATCGGTCGACTCGTTTGGGTGACCAGTGGATTGAATTCTTCAGGCTTGAACGGTCGTGATCTCCGGCGTCGGTCGCGATTGATTTCCGCGGCCAGTGCCATCATGCTGCTGGCGATGTTCCAGTGGTGCATCTGTTTCGCCTTGGCCATCCATGCCAGTTGCCGTAGCGTCAGTGGTCCGGGATCCACCCCCACGATGCCTGCCAGCTTGTAGATCAACTGCTCGATGTCGCCTGGGCCAAGTCGCTCTGGAGTTGCTCGAGAAGCTGTGTCTCCAGTTCCGGGCTCTCCAGTTTCGCCTGGACCATCTCCATCGCTTTGGTCTGTACTGCCGCGTACTTTGCCGCCGCTGTTTTGAGCAGGCGGCGTCGTGGCTCCGGGAAGAAGGCCACCAGTGCTTCCAGTAGGGCGGTCGTGGCATCGGTGATCACATCGCCGGCAAGTCCCTCGCCAAATTGTTCATCGCCGATGTTGTGCTTTTCGGCTTGTGGCTGAACTGCCGCGTACAGCACGTCCACAAGGAGCAGCACATCGCTACTGAGTCTCTCGATCAAGTCACCGTCGACACACTCGAGTAGATTCACCCCCGTAAGCGTTTTCACACGCTTGATGGTGGAAGTATCAATCTCCACTACCCAGACATTGGACTTGCGATCAACGAACTTTTGCATTCTGATTGAACCTTCGCAGCACGTTATTATGTGGTCGGTACGTTTGAACCTGTGCCGGTTGTGGACTGGGTCGGTTTGAGCGTCACATCAGCCGAGATCACTTCTTCTAGATTCTGGTTCACGTTGAACTGCATCACTTCACAGGTCAGTGACAAAGTACCGCCGGCATCGCTGATGGTGACATCACAGGGGTTGCCCGTCATAAAAAGGCCCTGCAGGGTTGCGAACGTTGTGTCGTTGTCTTTGTTGAGGACGTTGAATTCGATGGAAGCATCCTTGAGTGTTCCCACCGTTGCCCGCCATCCGTTGTTTGCGCGGGTCGACGCATCGGCCTCGGCCTTTTCAAGAGAGACCGTCAGGTCCTTGCAGTTGGTGATCACCGCGCCATCGATGGTGAGCGTTGCATCGAGACCAAGTTTGACTTCTGGCATCGCTGGTATCCTCCTTGATGATGTTTGATTTGCCCTTAGCGGACTGAGTTATGCCAGAACGTCGGGAGTCTGGAACGATTGATATCAAGTGCCGGTTTCATGAATGGCCGCTTGGGATAGCGTCTCGGCCCGTCTGAACGGCGCCGGTCGTTTTCCTGTTCAACCAGCCGTGTCGCTCTTGCTGCCTGACCAGCAGACTTGAGACGGATCCGCGCGAACTTGGTGTTGTATGCCTGCTGTTTGACGCGGATCGGTCCAAAATCACCGGCGTTGAATTTGTGCGGTTTTAGGAGTCGCCGCTTTTTAGCCACTCCGCCGTGTTCGTGTAGGTTCCAGATACGTCCTGCAATCTCGTTGACCGGGCCAATGACCACATCGGGAATCGCTTTGTTGACCTCGTATCGAATCGATCGTTTGAGGCTGCCGGTTTGTGTGTGAGGGGGTGATCCTGGCTGGGACGGCTTTTTACGCTTTCGAATGCTTCGTTTGGCCGTAAGTCGGATCGCTCCACCAGCGTGACCCAGCGATCGGAAATTCGCTTGTTCTGTTTTCTGTTTAAGCTTCTGCGTGTTGAGTTTGGTCTTGGCGGTGAGCGTGATCACTTTGCCAGCTCAAAGGTCATGGTCAGCAGGCTTGTAAATTGCCGAAGCTGTTCCCAGTGTTCGGTTGAGTAGAGCACACTGTTTTCAACCTCGATGCACCTGGCAGCGACGAGCGAATCAAGACGCTTCAGGCGAAATACGTCCGCAATCTCTTCAACCAAGCCCACAAGTGGATCGATCTCTGAGTTGTCACCATCCGTAAATTTCTTTTGAACTGCGATGTCGATCTTTCCGTGATAGCGACTTAGCGTGCGATCCATCGGTAGAAATTGAACCTCACGAGGCACCACGCTGACTCGAAGTTCCTTCATATCCTCCAAGTCAAAGTTGGGAACATAAAGTCTCTCCGCTTCAAACGACTGGGACAAGGTCGCTGCGTTGAGTTGTGCGGTCACGCTGTCGGCAATTTGCAGGATAGGCAAAGAAGTAATGCACGTTCCCGCGGCGGTAGGTTTCAATCGTGCACAGTCGTCCTCTGCCTTGATCCTTTAGTAAACACGAAATCCCATGTTCAAGCTGCTGGATCGCTTCTGGGCGAACGTCAGGCTCTTTAGCCGGTAAATCATTGCGTTTTCGCCACCAACTCAGGTGATCCACCTCATGCAGTAGCTGCGCCGTGTTGAACACCTGTGGGTGATTCAGCCGTGTCCACATCGCGCGCCCATGCACACTCATTTCCTGTGGCATCTGTATCGGCAGTTCACTCACACCATGCAGCTTGGCGGACTCTGTAATGGCTGTCATGCCTGACTGGCAACTCAGCTCATAGACCGCCTGCAGTTCCTGATCAATCTGAGACGCCTGCGATGCTGGCAGATCCGTCATGTAATCCAGTATTGGATCCAGCTCACGCTTACCAAGCTGTGGCCAACACGGGTCGAATTCACTGTGGCCAAGGATAACAAAGAACTCTTGAAGTAACTCATTGGGGACCATACGCAGGATGGTCGGTATCGAAAACTGTCGTGACATATCTCTCTATTCAGCTCAAACCATTCGTGTGACGTCGAGATGGTTTTCCAGGTGGTGGACACGTCTGGTCACGGGCAAAAAGAAATTCTTCTTGACCGAGTGATTCTCAGCATTTTTGTGAAATTCAGAGAATCCTTCGTCAGTTCGAAGCCAAAAGGAGAAGGCCTATAGATAGGGGGCGTTCCGGTTCAAATCACCGAGGTCCTTCGCCGGATTGCCAGTCCCTTCCCGTTCCTCTCACCAGGCAGGCCATGAGCAGAATACCCACTGACAGATCAACTCATCAGCTGCAGATAAGACGTGATCTCGTCTCACTACTGGCAGATGCCGTCACTCGCCACCAGCAAACAGCCAGTTCAAGAATCTCCCAAAACCTCTCGCTTACTTGCAACCCAAGCCTTGAGCTGGTTGCCAAACCAGGGCTCTCTGTGTCTGGGGTTAGCACTTGTCAGCGAAAGCCCCAAATCGAGAACACAAACACGGGAGATTGAATTTGAACACAAAACTAAAAGCCGAGATCGCGAGCCTGGAGTCGTTGAAGGTCAGTGTGCTGGTTGATCGCTATGCGGATCTGTTTGGCGAACAGACTGGAAGTCGCCACAAACGGTACCTGGTACGAAGAATCGCATGGAAACTTCAGTCCAATGCCGAGGGCGGGTTGTCGGAGCGTGCAAGGCTTCGCGCCATGCAACTGGCCGACGATGCCGAAATCCGTGTGACCGCGCCCCGCCAACATCCCGTCAATGAGCACTGCCATTTGAACTCAAGCAAACACCAACCAGCGCGTGATCGCCGTCTTCCCTCGCCCGGTTGCTGGATTGAGCGGAATTACAAAGGGCGCCTGATTCGCGTTCTTGTTGACGACGACGGGTTTGAATACGACGGACGCCGGTTCCGGTCTCTCTCTGCAATCGCCAAGTCAATCACCGGATCCCACATCAACGGATTCTTGTTCTTCCAGCTTGGAGGGAAATCATGATTCAATTCGAGAACAGGCAATCCAAGACGATTCGCTGCGCCATCTATACTCGAAAGTCGTGTGAAGAGGGTCTCGATTTGGAATTCAATTCGCTCGATGCCCAGCGTGAATCGGCCGAAGCCTTCATCGCCAGCCAGCAGCACGAGGGGTGGGTTTGTTCGCCCGAGCTGTATGACGACGGTGGTTTCTCCGGTGGTGATATGGAACGACCCGCTTTAAACCGCCTCATGAAGGATATCGAGGCCGGTAAAATCGACTGTGTGGTTGTCTACAAAGTTGACCGCCTCAGCCGCTCACTTCTGGACTTTGCCAGAATCATGTCCACATTCGATGCGCATGAAGTTTCGTTTGTTTCGGTCACCCAGCAGTTCAACACCACGCATTCGATGGGGAGGCTGACCCTAAATATCCTCCTGTCGTTTGCACAGTTTGAACGTGAAATC
Source organism: Planctomycetota bacterium (assembly GCA_029977825.1). Taxonomy (GTDB): domain Bacteria; phylum Planctomycetota; class Planctomycetia; order Pirellulales; family Pirellulaceae; genus Rubripirellula. Next base: position 4,418 of record JAPOKD010000342.1, read on the forward strand.
ATTGGCGAACGGATTCGCGACAAATTGGCTGCCCAGAGGCGCCGCGGCAAATGGGCCGGCGGGATTCCGGTGCTCGGCTACGACGTCGATCGCTCCAACGCGAGTCCCAAACTTGTGATCAACGCCGAAGAGGCGAAACGTGTGCGCCGTATCTTTGAACTTTATTTGAAACTTGGGTCGTTGCTGCCGGTGGTCGAAGCCCTGACCAAACGCAACTGGGCAAACAAAACGTGGACTACCCGGCGTGGCCTGCCCCGTGGCGGTCGACCGTTCGATAAAACGTCTCTGCATTCCCTCCTGACCAACCCAATCTACAACGGAAAGATCCGACACAAACACGAATTGCATCAGGGCGAGCACGAGGCGATCATTGCTCCGGCCATCTTTGAGCGTGTGCAAACGCAATTAAAGCATAACGGCAAAGGTCGTGGCAACCATCTGGCCAATAAACATGGTGCGCTGCTCAAAGGTCTCATCCACTGCAAAGCGTGTGGCTATCGAATGGTCCATACGTTCTCGGGGCGTGGTACCAAACGTTATCGGTATTACAAATGTTCCAGGGCAATCAAGTGTGGCTATGCATCCTGTCCAAGTCCGGCTCTGCCAGCACGCGAGATAGAAGCGATGATTGTGGACCAGGTGCGCCGGATCGCACAGGACTCGGATCTTCAACAAGATGTGCTGCACAGGGCGCAGCAGAAACTTGACGACGAAGCGACAGAGCTGGATACTCAGCGACGTCAACTTGAGAAACAGAAGAATCGTGATCGCGCGGAACTGGATCGGCTTGTCAGTCTGCAATCATCGAGCGCCGTGACGATCGAGCGGATTGCCCAGCTGCAACATCGGATTTCACAGGCTGATGAGGGCCTTGCCACCGTGGATTACAAGCTCAACGAAGCAACCGGTAAGCAGATCGACGAATCGGCTGTCTCTGGTGCGCTGCAAGATTTCGATAGTTTTTGGGGTGGGATGACGGTTCAGGAGCGGGTGCGATTCATCGCCTTGCTCATTGATCGAATCGATTTTGATGCAAGCGACACAAGCATCTCGGTGTCGTTTCAGCCGGCGGCCCTGAAGAGTCTGGCAAGTCTGGACCGTTCGGAGGTCGTATGACGACGCTGAAACTCAAGCTGTCTTTGTCAGGGAAGTCGCCGGCAAAACATCGAGACCGCAAGACGCCGGTTTCTAAGGAAAACCAGCCACCTAAGAAACAAATCACCGAGGGCCGTACGCCACGGATTTCAAAACTGATGGCCCTTGCGATCCAGATGGAGGAAATGCTCCGCTGCGGTGAAGTCAAAGATCTGGCAGAGCTTGCGCTGCTCGGCCATGTGACCCAGCCACGCGTTTCACAGATTCTCAATCTCACGCTTTTGGCACCAGAGATTCAAGAAGAGCTCCTGCATTTACCCCGCGTGACAACCGGAAGACCCGAGATCCACGAGAAGATGCTGCGTCCCATTGCGGCGGAGATGGACTGGGACGTGCAGCGAGAGATGTGGAACGTTCGAAAGGGTGGGACAAAGTCTCAGGATTCTGGGCCACAGGTGGGACATAGCCGCTTGAGGCACTTGGCAGCCTTGTCGTAACTGTCTGGGCAGGAGGGTGCTTCCGTCCTCGATTCTTAGCCGCGTCTTTCCAAGATGGCGGAGACAGAAGCTGCAGCGTTTCAGGTTGGCATCTATTGGGTGGTGGATGTTCGGTGGTGCCACGCTTCCCTGACCATGGTTGCCTGGAGCTTTTCCCCCGGCCCCCTGTTCCTGTGAACAGTTTGACCGTTTCATGATCGCTGCGGGGTTCCGAAAATGGTTTCTCGCCCCGTGCAATCGCACGCGCTTCAGAATCACGCGTTACAACTCGCACCAAACTGAAAGATTATTCAGCATCGCCCGCTCGATTCGGATATCCTTTCACGTTTCGGTTTGGATGTTTCG
>JAPOKD010000833.1 GCA_029977825.1 Planctomycetota bacterium
ATCACGCCGGGATCTCCGGACTCTCCTCCTGACAGCAAGTCAGCCCGCGTACGAACATCAAACTCGCCCTTGATGTCATCCACCGCAGCTCCGTGACAACCAAGGCACTTGGACTTCAACAAAGGCAACACTTTCAAAGTAAAGTGCTGGTCTTCCACCGCAGCAGGATCATCTTCTTGAATCGGAACGCTGTCTTGGGCGTCTACCTGATTCTGGGGCTGCAACAGCGTCTGTGCCCGCGTTTGCGTAAGAAAGCAAACACACAATAGACCAAACGGCACAGCTATAACTCTGGACAGCCGATTTAATTTCATGTCGAACATTGTGTTTGGAAACAACAAAAGGAAATACTGGGTGTTAATACGTTGGTTCAGTCGCAACCGCGAATCAGGGACTGCCTTGAATGAACAGAGCACGGATTTCATCAGGTTTCAGTGCATCTCGGAACAGCACGAACTCATCCATGCTGCCATTGAGATTGCGGATTGCAAAATCCGCCTCAGGTCGAGTGGGCGATGACCAATTACCAATGGTCGCCTTACCGATACAAGTTTGCTGGACAAACAGCTGATCTGGTATCCGCTCTTCACTCAGTTTCTCACCATTAAGAAAGTGGGTAGTGGTCTTTGTCTCAACATCGTAGGTTGTGGCAAGATGCAACCATCGGCCGCTAAGGGAAGCATCCCAGAAGGGCGGCGAAAGCACTTTGTGATGGCCCTTACCTGGTCCTCCTCCCAGACGCACGGAAAAGAACAATTGTCCTGTATCGAGAATTTGCCAATGCGGCTCACCTCGCTGGTAACTATCGGTAAGGAAGAGCGAATTGTACCAACGATCCAGACTATCGATTTTGACCCAGCAGGCAAAAGTCAGTGAGCCAAATTGCCCTGGAATATTCACCCGCACACGATCCCCGGGCCTCTTGAACTCGACCCCGCTCTTCTCTGGCCAACGTCCCACGACTCGCTTGGCACCGACGATGGCCCCATCGAGGTCTCGATTTTCCGGAACCACCGAGCTCGCAAGTTTTCGGTTCCAATATCGATCCTGTTCCATCGAATAATAGGTAATGACACGAGGATCTTTCCGCAGTTCCATTGAATGGCCCAGCCAACGTTGATAACGCCCCTGCTTCTGATTCCGCACGCGTTCATCCAGTGCTTCAAGCCCCAAGTACTCGTCCGGTGTCAATTGAGCAGCTTCGACCACCCCACCAACAGCACGAGTGATGGCGTTTCCAGCGGTTACAAGACGTTGCTCGCCGTTTGACTGATACAACTCAACTTCACCATCGAAGACTTGCACGTCAGCCTCACCATCATTGACCGCCACCCCGAACTCAGTGCCCAGATCCACAACCCGCAGTTCATCAGCATGAATTTGAAAACCTCTGGCCGCAGGCGGGACCTGTGCCCTCAGTCGCCCCGACTTCAGGCGAGCGATCGTCGATGATTCAAGCACCAATCTTGCAGGGCCTTCGAGAATCACTGTAGCTCCACAAAAGAACTCAATTTGTGCGACACCGCTCTCCAATCCTACGACACCGACAGACACTGCATCTCCCACCGTAAACTGCCTCTCGGATTCCTGCCATTCGACATCTACCAACCGAGTCATCACAGCGATGCCGGCTGAAGTGGCTTCCTGTTTCTCAGGCAACACGTCATTCGCTGCAGGCACCCGCTGCCCAGCGGATTGCAAACGTGACTCAACCAGCATCCAGCGTGTCAGCACAACGCAAACGAGAACCGAGACAGCAACAACGAACAGGAGACTCGCATAACGAGGATTCGTCGCCTCACCTATCTGCTCTCGACTGTGCAACATGAAGGGCAGATCGGCAGGATCCTCGGCACTGTCAAACTGACCACGCGTATCCTGCTCAGCCGAACTGGAAGTCGCAGCCTTCAGACCAACATGTTCAACATCAGGGGCAGCTATCCCCGCATCACCTTCCAGCTTCAGCATTGCGCCAAGCATCTGTCTTTCGACATACAACTTCCGTACGCTCGGACTTGTTCGCAACAAATCCCGGAGCCTGGCAATTCCGGTTGCATCGAGCGTTCCGTCTTCCCAATCAAAGATCAGATGCTCAAATTCATCAATCTCTGGTGATGCCAACTTCAACCCTCCAACATTCGACGATGCATGCAATCAGCTAATCCACGACGCAATCGAAGCAAAGCCACCTTCACGGCGTTCACGTTGCGCCCCATCGAATCCGCAATTTCGGCAATCGGCATGGAATGATAATAGCGCAACTGCAACAACCCCTTTTTCTCACGCGGCAAGTCGCTCATGCATTTCCGCAAGGCGGTTCGCATCGTTTCCAGTTCATCGACCTGCTGTTCTGTTTCCTCTGACAACGCAGCCACCAACTCCGAATCCAACAAACACTTGTCCCGACCCTGATCGCGTACATGTGCCAAAACTTGAAATCTGGCAATGGCTAAAGCCCATGGCATGAAGGGGGCCCCCGAACGAAACTCGTCTTTCTTTCGCCACAGGACGAGATTCGTCTCCTGCACGACGTCCATTGCTCGTGAATGCTCACCAAGCATTGAGTAAATGTATCCAAACAGCCGTCCCTGACACTCAGTCAAGTGCTGGACAAAAAATTCGGTCTGCTCTGTGTCTTTCATGGATTCTCCAAGTGTAAGGAGTTACCAGACTCACTGCGGAGGTTACGTAAAAAACAGAAAAAACAGCCCTCGAATGCCGGCATCGAAAACAGGCGTCACAAAGGCATTTCCGTAAAGGCACGCATCTAACCAGATCAACAGAATCTTGGGGAATCCATTACAAAATCGCGCAAAAGCTTCACGGTGCCTCAAGCACCATAGCGATCGCATTCCCTTCCGAAGTGTGCGACAGACATAGGACGTGCTTCAATGACATCGCTTCTGGTGCATCACGAAATTCTACTTCTGCGCTGGTCTCGTCAAGCTGCACTGTCGGTGGCACCTGGCTCCTCACCAACGCCAGAACGCCCGTGGCAATATCGACCATTCCACTAGCCGCACCGCTGTGCCCCAGCGATGCGATGGTAGCAACCACCGGAACATTCGGGACAACCTCAGCAATCGCCGTACGTTCAGCCAAATCAATAACAGG
>JAPOKD010000636.1 GCA_029977825.1 Planctomycetota bacterium
GTCTGGTCGGGTTTGGGCTTGCACTTCGCCAACCCCATCACCATCTCGCGAGGAGGAAGCGTCTTTCCCTCCTGGAGGGTATCAGCCAACTGCTTTTGCAGATCCTTGTACTTCTGCCAATCCTCTTCACTCAAATTGTCTTTTAATTTCTCTTTCAACACACGATTTCTGTCTCTCTTGGGTCCCTCGGTCGCCCGCTGATCCGGCGCTGACATCTTGACAATGCCTGACTGCTCGACGTCGCGTATCTCTTTTTCCAGACGGCGTTTGGCTTCGTCATTGTCGCGGTACTTCTGGTTCAGCTCATCAGACGAAACATCAATCTGGTTATTGGAGCGTTGATCACCCCGATGACCCCAACGTGTCACATCTCCCATCATGGCCAGGAAGCTGTAGTAGTCTTTTTGTGAAATGGGATCGATTTTGTGATCGTGACACCGTGCACAATTCAGAGTCAAACCGAGCATTGCCTGCCCAGTCGTCATGATGATGTCGTCCATGTCGTCAAACCGAGCCAGCAGCGGATCAGCCGGTTCATCATCCCAAATTCCCAGTCGATAGTATCCGGTAGCAGTCAACGATTCTGTAGTCACTTCATCCAACTCATCTCCAGCCAACTGCTCGGTCAGGAAGCGATCATATGGCTTGTCGTCATTGAACGACTTGATGACGTAGTCCCGGTATTTCCAGGCATTCGGTTTGGCACCATCACGTTCGTAGGAATTGGTTTCAGCGAAACGCACGAGATCCAACCAATGGCGTCCCCAGCGCTCGCCGTAATGCGGTGATTCAAGCAAACGATCAACCACTTTCTGAAAGGCTCGTGGATCAGGATCATTCACAAAAGCCTTGACCTCATCGGCAGAGGGTGGCAATCCAGTCAAATCGAAGTACGCGCGGCGAATCAGAGTCGCTCGGTCAGCCAGTTGATTCGGCTTCAATCCCGCCTTGGAGACGGCAGAATAGATGAACCGATCTATCGGATGTTTGCTCCACTCAGCATCTTCGACCGACGGCGGTTCAGGCTTCTGCATCGGCTTGAATGCCCAGTGCTGCTGCCACTTCGCGCCCTCCTGAATCCAACGTTTCAACAACTCGACTTCTTCTGCCGTCAAACGATCACCCTCAGGTGGCATCTGCTCATCTGCCACATCAGACACAACACGGGCAAGCAGGACACTGGCATCAATATCCCCCGGTACGATCGCATGCTCCCCGGAATCGGTTTCGGCAAACGCGTCTTTCTGGGTTGTGAACCGAAGTCCGCCCTCAGCTTCATCTGGACCGTGACAAGCAAAACAGCGTTTCGCCAAAATGGGCTGGATTTGCTTCGAAAAATCAACCGACTGCCTGGTTCCGTCATTCTGTGCGATACACGGGCGACCCGACACGGAACCAAGCCCAACCATGATAATCATGATCAATCGAGGAATCGAAAACATCTTTGAAAGCGGAGACATCATGTGAATCTTGCAACGGAGGGAGACGTGCTGTCGAAGGCGGGTGAAGCGTGAATCTGCAGTTGAAAACCGAAGACCCTCACTGATCCTATTGTGACCGGTCTTCAATGTACTGCCAATGAGAACCAGCGTACTTCCAATTGAGAATTATTCCGCCAGCTTTGGAAGCAAAATCCAATGTGATTATCGGGCCAAAAATCAGTATTTCCTGAACTCTGCGACAATCTGCAACACTGCGGTTTACCCCAAGCCAAAATCCTGCATATTGAGAATCTTCGTCTAGAATGTCGCTGAGACGATCGATCTGACTGAATCGAGGCTCGTCTCAAACCCCGTCCAGAACACGATCCTGCCAACCTCCGCTGGCCAGCTCCGCAAGCTCTCTCGACATGGTAAACCGCACGCAGGACAGAAGATTTCACATTAGGTCGCGTGGTAATCTGCAACGGCCCCACGTGCTGTTGATTGTTGAAACCGCCATGTCTTTCGGACGTGGCGTTCTGGAGGGCATCAGCCAATACCTCGTAGAGAATCCACCTTGGTCAGTTCAACTTGATCTGCGCGAGCTGCTGGTGACGCCCCCGGCGTGGCTGGAGAACTGGGATGGGGACGGGATCATCACCAGATCAACCACCCCCGAAATGGCAGCTCTCATCTCAAAATCTGGTATCCCAACTGTAAACCTGACAGATATTTATGGTGATCAAGGACTTCCCTCGATCTGGAATGATCACGAAGCCATTGGGCAACTCGCAGCTGAACATCTTCTGCAACGCGGCTTGAAACAATTTGCCTTCTGCGGATTTACAAACCACCAATGGTCTGAAACTCGATATCGTGGCTTTCAAAAACACCTGCAACCCTACGACACCAATATCCAGTTCCACAGTTCTGACTGGGCACAAGCCCGACGCACTGGTTGGGAAGCACAACAAGCCAACATGGTGCAGTGGCTAGCGGAGCTTCCCAAGCCCATCGGAATTCTGGCTTGTAACGATTTTCGCGGACAGCATGTTCTCGAAGCGTGCCGCGTGGCACAGATTTCTGTCCCTGATCAGGTTGCCGTTATCGGAGTCGATAATGATCAAGTCATCTGTGACTTTTGCCAACCTTCACTTTCGAGCGTCATTCCTGCTGCTGACCGCATTGGCTACGAAGCCGCCCGCATGCTGGATCAGTTGATGCGAAGCGAACAACCGGCTGAACGACATGTCAAAATCGCCCCTCTGGGAATCGCCGCACGACAATCAACCGATGTGATGACGATTGACGATGCCGAAGTCGTCTCTGCGCTAAAAATCATTCGCGAACGGGCCTGCGATGGTCTTTCAGTTGCCGACATTCTGAAAGAAATCTGCATTGCTCGAAGCTCATTGGAACGACGATTCAGACGATTTATCGGTCGATCACCCCAAGCTGAAATTCGAAACGTCCAGATGAAAAGAGCACAACAATTGCTACGCGAAACCAACTTGCCTCTGGCACAAGTCGCAGCTCTGACCGGCTTCCGACACGCCGAGTATTTCAGTGTTGTGTTTAAACGCGAAATCGGCAAAACACCCGGCCAATTCCGGTCCCATTTACCGTGAGCCAAGAAGCTTGCGAGTCGTGAAGCCGCGCGGATCGGTAATTCGAAGGCTCCCTGAATCCGCACCTGACAGTCGCAGCCATTCCGACACACAAACTGCAAATCAGGAAAGTCGTGGTCATAGCAGGAGAAACAAAACGGATATCTGGTCACTGACTAGGGGAAAGTAAAACTCGTGTTTCAGGCACAGACCCAATCCCGACAGCACAACAAAAACCAGAGGCGTCTCCTAGCCAAGCCGCACTGGAATGCTAGCAATTACATCATTGCTTGTTCACTTCCTTTTGCTGTTCACTGCAGGGGGCGATGTCTCTATACATGGTTTCACCGCTGGTATGGGTAATGTCTCGGCCTCTGGATACTGCTGGAATGAAAAAACTGACCCCCTGGCTGGCAGGGTTATTTGTATTAACGCTGCGACTGACCTGCCGATTTCGCTACAACAATGACCCTCGGCAATTACTGAATCGTGACGGCGTCAATCATCTGGTCGCGGGCTATCACGCAGTACAGATTGCTGGTGTTTTGGGAGCCGAGCCGGGCGTTGGAACAATGGTTTCGCGATCCAAGGACGGTGAGCTGGTCGTACCTGGTTTAAAGTTGATTGGCCATGTACCTTTGCGGGGCAGCAGTGGAACATCGGACAAGGGTGGTTTAGAGGCTCTGCAGACTTTGATTGAGTACGTTCGCGGTGGGAAACCAGTGATGCTGACCGTCGATGGTCCGCGCGGACCACGCGGCAAGGCTCACAAAGGCATCAGCCTGCTAGCTCGCAAAACAAAAACTCCGGTGGTGGGTGTGCTGGCAATCCCAACACGACGATGGATTCTCTCCAAAACGTGGGATCGTTTGCAGATTCCAAAGCCGTTTTGCACGATTGATTATTACTTCAGCGACTTGATTTACCCGCAACGTGGCGAGTCGCTCAGCGGACTGACA
>JAPOKD010000160.1 GCA_029977825.1 Planctomycetota bacterium
CCGCGGCATTGATGGTGATTGATTTCCGGTGTCGTGTGACGGTCTTCTGGTTAGCGACCTGAACAATCGAGTAATGGAAGGTGAGTACGGAAGATGCTTGGCCTGTCATCGCATTGACAGCTGCCGCCAATTCGAGAGGTGCATTAGGCTCGTACACTGGTACCGCTTGCAGACCGGTTAGTCGCATTTCATCATTTGCCGCTCGACGGATTGACCACGTTGAGCTTTGGTTCCCCGTGCTTGACGCTGTGCCTGGTGGGTCAGATTGGAGTACCTTTTTCTGCTGCAGGTCCGAGAAGTTGATTTCACGTATTTGCTGATCAATTCGAACTCCTTCTGGATTACGTGGTTCATCCAGTGTCTCGATAATTATTCGCGTTTTGGGTGTGCCCTTGACTCTCAGGCGGATCCGTACGGAATCGACTCGTGCACGAGGGTGAAATGTCAGCCGGGTCGCGTCTTGATTCAGCTGGAAGCCCGCCAGGGTGTTATCGGATTCGGATTGATTAACAAGCTCATGAATCATGAACCCTTGCGTAACAGAGTCATCGAGTAATCGTAAACGCAGGTGGCAGTATCGTGCTTCCTCGACGGACCATTCGAAGTCCAGAGCAAGGTCGAGAGTGTTGTTGCTTGATGTTTGCAGGTTGATCGCAGGATCACCGGTTGCGGCCTGTTCTCCCCCAAAAAGCAGAATCAGAAGAGGTAGAAGGGTGAATTGCAGGCATGTCTTGGCGTATTTCCACCGCTCTACCATTGCAGGTAAGTTTGTTGACACACCTTTTCGGCGAAGACTTCCGTGTCCAGCCATGAATGCAATTTGAAGTGGTAAAAGGAGGCGCAGGCGAAAGTAGGGATCACCCGACAGTGATGCTTGAATACATCCCGGACAGTAGCTACATGGGCAGGATGAGGTAAAGGTGGATTTGGGATTCCGAGTTGAGGTTTCACATTGCGTTTCACGTTGATTCGCGATCCGCTTCTGATTCAGTGGTTTCCCACGGATTATGCCAGTACGTCCAGCTCGCAAGATACGACGCATACGCCTCGCAGGTGTCAGCTCTTTCCTCAATCCACTGTTTTGCCGACTGTACCAACTCGATTTCCTCTTGCAGTGAGATTTTACCCGTGAGTACTTGGGTCCGAAGAAAGACAAAATAGGTGTCCAGAACATCGCAGCGGCAGTAGTCGCTGATGGCCATTTTATGGCCTGCATCCCACTGCTCCTGGACCTTATCTCCCGTGAGTCCCATTTTGCCGGGTTTTCCAAGCAACTGCGCAACAAGATTCAGGCCTCCATTGCACCGTGCAGCCCCGTGATTGGTCAGCACGTCCTGCAGATCGAGGTGAGCCGTTGAGTTGAAGCGGTTTCTTGGGGATTTGTAGCCGTCTGATCTGAACCATGCTGGTAAGGAAATACCAAATCGAAATGCCGCAAGTTCCATCAGGGGGATGTCAAATGATCGCCCATTGAAAGTGACCCATTGAGGATTCTTGTATGCTTCCCACCCCCGCCAGAAATTTTCAGTGATGACGTGAGGTCGAAATTCGGGTTCATCAATGGAAACGATGTCGAGCAATTGTAGGTTGGTCGCGACTTTTGCAATCACGACTGCGATCGGTATTTGGAACGTATGCGGAATGAAAGTTGTCCCGCGCTGTTCCATCAATTCGTCTTGATAAGTTGCGATTGCTTCGCTGTCGCTCAGGTTTTGCTCGGGATACCGAACCTTTGAAATCAGGTCACCATCGGCAATGCTCTCGACGTCAAATACGAGGTGTGCGACTTTCTCGCTCATCTTCTGCTTGCCCGGGATGTGTTAAAAACAGTTTCTGATCCAGTGACACAATGTACAACTTATCGGGTCTGTGTTCTAACGGAGCCGATGTAAACGCCCTCTTTCCCCGTTTTTCGCAAATCAACATGACTGCCTCCAGTACCGATCGCGTACATATCAACCGTGAAAGACTTCTTCAACGTTTTTTATCTTATGTGCAGGTTGGGACCTCTGCTGACCCAAGCAGTGCTGGGTATCCGAGTTCATCCGGCCAATGGGATTTAGGGAAGTTGTTACTCGAGGAACTCCGGGAACTGACCATTGAAGATGCATTCCAGGATGAGCATGCATTGGTCTGGGGAACAGTGCCCGCCAGTAACGGGCAGGACGGTCCCACGGTGGCACTGGTGGCCCATCTCGATACATCACCCGAAGCGCCTGGGGAAAATGTGCAGCCTCAGGTGATTCATTCTTATGAAGGCGGTGATATTACGTTGCCCAACGGAAATGTGATTGATGTTGCCTCATGCCCTGCGTTGAAGTCCATGTCCGGCATGACCTTGGTCACCACCGACGGGAATACTCTTCTGGGAGGTGATGATAAGGCTGGCGTTGCGATCATCATGGAATTGGTGGCAACGTTGGTTGAGAATCCACATCTGGTACACGGGCCTGTAAAAGTTCTGTTTACGTGCGATGAAGAAATTGGTCGGGGTACAGACAAGATCGATTTGGAAAAACTCAATGCGACGGTCGCGTACACCCTTGATGGTGGTGGTGCCGCGGTGATCGATGAAGAGACGTTTTCAGCAGATGCAGCAATAGTCCGTTTCGAGGGACATAACATCCACCCATCGATTGCTAAAGATCGTATGGTAAACGCTGTTAGAGCGGCTGCAGATTTTGTGGCAAAGTTACCCAGAGAAACGTGTTCGCCAGAGACCACTGACGATCGCGAGGGATTCATTCATCCCTACACGATCGAAGGTGGTGTTGGATCCGCGACTGTCGAGTTGATTTTGCGATCTTTCGAGACAGAAGATTTGAAAACCTATGCCGAGCAATTGCGCAAAACGGCAGATTCTGTGGTAAAGGCAATGCCGGGCTTGAAAACCAACGTGGAAATCGTACGGCAGTATCGAAATCTGAGGGATGGGCTGAGCGATCTTCCCGAAGCCGTGACACTCGCAAAACAGGCGTTTGAGAATCTGGGCGTTGAATACAAAAGTGAGAGTATTCGTGGTGGTACTGATGGCAGTCAATTGACCGAAAAAGGACTGCCGACACCAAATCTGTCCAGCGGCCAGCACAACATTCACGCTGTCACTGAATTTGCCTGCTTAGATGAAATGGCGGCAGCGGTTGAGCATTTGATAGAACTGATGTCGCTGTGGAGCCATTATCGAAGTTGAACTGCTTGCAGGTGATGGTTTGCTTTTTCGGGTAATCATGTATTGCCGGCAGAGTGATACATGCCTGCATTACTCAGCATGGTGTTGTGCAACAGCAAGATCTCGCGAATTGACGGTGATGGTTGCTTCAATACCGGGTTGACCGGAGATCGCGGCGCCTGTGTGTACTTGCAGGTTGGCATTCATTTTCGCAACTCCCGCGTGGTGGGTATGCCCGCACAGTACGGTCATTTTGCATTCAGGCCTAAGTTGGCTGAAATCCAGCAGCGTGTTGCCAACTTGCCCGGCAACGAAAAAGGGTGCCCAATTGTCGTCGGTCGTCTTGCCCTCATACCAACAAGCCTCTCGAAATGGAGGAGCATGGGTTAATACGAGTACCTGTTGAGTGTCGGTGGGTAATTGTTCCAGTTTGGTCCGCAAACGTGTTGCCGATTCACGGCCAATGTCGTGCAGTTGCTGTTTCCAAGTGGATTGGGCAGACGCTTTAAAATCGCCAATGCGTTCAAAGTCATTCAGATGGATGGTTGAGGTGTCGTAATTCCCAACCGTTCCGTCGGCCCAACCATCTTCACCCAGCAGGTAAGTTCCTGCAGATATCTGCATCGCAGAAAGATCGGTCAGGTAATGCAGTTGGCTGGAGTCGCGGCATGCATGGATGACATTTTGCCGTGTGGCCTGGAAAGTGCTTCCATAGAAATCATGATTGCCCAAAACAAAGTAGACGGGCAAGTTGATGTCGCGGACGATGTTTTGCAGCTTTAGCACAACATCATCGCCTTCGGAGATGTCGCCCGTAATTAACAAGCCATCGGCTCGGAGGGCGCTGATATCCCGAACCCACTGTTCCCACGCATGTGTGGGAACAGAGTCAAGGTGCAGGTCGGTTGTCCAGACCAGACGCACAGCTTAGGCCGTTGCAGTGATTCCGGCTGCTGCTGCCAATGCTTCCGCTTTGTCCGTCTGCTCCCAGGTGAAACCATCGCCTTCGCGACCGAAATGGCCACCAGCCGTTGTCTGTCGGAATACCGGGCGTCGCAATTCGAGGTGTTCAATGATTCCTCTGGGTGTCAGTGGAAAGTGTTCCCTCACCAGTTCGCAAAGGCGGGCATCCTCGATCTTGCCAGTACCTTCACAGTCAACGTGAACGCTGACAGGCTCGCTGACACCAATAGCGTAGGCGAGTTGCACTTCACAACGTTCAGCCAGACCAGCTGCAACGATATTTTTGGCAACGTACCGAGCCATGTAAGCAGCTGAACGATCAACCTTGGTTGAATCTTTGCCACTGAAAGCACCGCCGCCGTGTCGACCCCATCCGCCGTAAGTGTCCACAATGATTTTTCGGCCGGTCAAGCCACAGTCACCATGAGGGCCACCGACGACAAACTTGCCTGTCGGGTTGATGTGATAATTGATATCACCTTTGTCCAGTTCGGCTGGCAGTGAAGGCTTGATCACATGCTCGATGATGAACGACTTGATTTCGTCATTGGAGACATCAGGGCTGTGTTGTGCACTAACAACGACTGTGTCGATACGAACCGGAGTATTACCTTCATATTCGACAGTCACCTGACTCTTGTTATCGGGACGCAACCAGTCAACTTCCTTGTTGAATCGTGCCTCTGTAATTCGATTGATGATGCGATGCGACAGAGCAATGGGTAGTGGCATCAGTTCCGGAGTGTCTTTGCACGCGTAACCGAACATCAGTCCCTGGTCACCAGCCCCAATCTCCTTTCCAGACGCATCGTCGGAATCAACCCCCTGAGCGATGTCAGGACTTTGAGTATCGAGCGAGACCATTACCGCACAGGTATCGCCGCAGATTCCCATTTGGTCGTCGGTGTAGCCAACTTCATTGATGACTTCACGTACGACATCAGAGTAGCTGACTCGGGCGTTAGTAGAGATCTCACCCGCGATGACTGCCATGCCGGTGGTGACCATCGTCTCACAAGCCACGCGGCTGTTGGGATCCTGCTCCAGCAAAGCGTCAAGAATGCCATCGGAAATACGGTCCGCCAGTTTGTCAGGATGGCCCATGCTGACGGATTCACTAGTAAACAGATATCGAGCGTTGCTCACGACGGGATTCTCCAGGCTCAGCCACCCCGGGGGTGGACTTGGTTTTTGAACTTTGTACCGCAATAAATTAGTTACCAAACGGCCTTCTGAGAAGCGTCCTCATTGCATTGTCTGCCGACATCCGCGCACTTTTCGATGAAATGGGTTAGAACAGTGGGTGCCATGAAACCCCTTGAAACCTTCTCGACGACCACCATGAACGCTGAATTAGCTGAAATGGTACCCCCTGAGCGGACAAGATCCGCCCTCCTGATGTCGGTGATTCTGCATGTCACCCTGTTGACGGCTCTGGGGCTGGTTTGGTCCCAAACGCCGCGGGGAACTGATGCTCCGGTGGATCGGCCGGTGGGAATTGCCTTGGTTCACCGCCTGCCTGATCGTGACCGTTATCAGGAGATCCAGGAGGTTACCGAGACCCAAAAAGACGTTACTGATGATATGGCAACGAGCTCAGCGGCCTCGTCGGCAGCACCACCTGCTGACTTGTCTCCACCGCTGGATTTGCCAGGGGTCTTGGAATCGATGCAGTCCACTCCCAAGCCAGTTTCCGGTGATGGTTTGGCTGGCCAGAGTGACTTGTCGGGAGATGCATTTTCCAGAGGGACAGGGGTTCAGCGTTCCAGTGACTCGGCCGAGGCAACCACCATGGTGTTCGGAGTGTCGGGGAGTGGTTCGAGGTTCGTTTATGTGTTTGATCGTTCCGATAGCATGAATGGTTTTGGTGGTAAACCGTTGAGGGCTGCTAAATCAGAGCTCATTCGCAGCCTCCGGACACTCACGGACCGCCAAAGTTTCCAGTTGATTTTTTACAACGATAAACCAAAGGCTTTTCAGCTCTCAGGCGTTCCAGATCAGTTGTTTTCCGGGGAGGAGTCTTACGTGGCGCTCGCTGAGAAATATATCCGTTCAATTTCTGCTTTTGGTGGTACTGAGCATGAGTCAGCTTTGAAGATGGCTCTTCGTATGTCACCCGATGTTGTATTCTTCCTGACTGATGCGAGGATCCCAAGATTATCGTCCAGTGAATTGCGCGAGATCAGGAATCTTGCCGATGCCAGTGGGGCCACGATTCATACAATCGAATTTGGTGCTGACCCCGCAGCTCCGACTAATACGTTTCTTCGTGATCTTGCCGCTCAGAATCGAGGCCAGTATCAGTATGTTGATATCCGCAGGTTAGTAACGGCTTCTCTCACCCCTCAACCAGATAATTCCGAACCAGCAAATAATTCTCAGCCCGCTGTGACGCCTGATGCACCATGATTTTGTGCAAGAACAGATTTTGTGCAAGAACAATGGGATGTTCATGTAGTCGTTTCTGCGAGTTGGTGTGTTTTTGATACCAAGGTATGTAAGTTCAATGCGGTTGTTGGCTCTCCTGCTTTTCATTTTTTGCTCAGTCACTCACGCAGATTGGATTTCGGCGGAAGACCGAATTTGGCTTGAGCCAGCTCGACCAACGGTCGGACAGGGTGATTGGTATCCACGAAGTATTGAGTTGCTGTCAGGTAGGATTGTTGCTTTAGACGCAGAACAATTTCGTGTGATTCCCCAGGGACAGACTGCCGAGACAGTCACTTCGGCAGCACGTGTGCTGTGGGTAGAGCCAGAACAGGTTTCTGACTTCGAAAAAGTGATGTTGGGTCTGTTCAAAGAGGGAAAGTACGCACAATCACTTTCCGGTTTGCCAAATGCATTGAAGAGCCGACCTCCCGTCTGGCGCCAACAATGGCTCACCATGCTGTCGGCGAATAGCGCTTGGATGAGTGGCCGGGCCCCGGTCGCACTGGAATTGGTGGGGCAACTGGATCGCCGACCATTGCCAGCGATGGTACTGGCGTGGCTACCGATCGCCTGGGAAAATGGGGCGCAGCCTCCGGCGGTGGTTCGTGCTGCAAAAGAAAGGTCTCAGGATTCTTCCGCCGCTGTACGGCTCGTGGTGGCAAGCTGGCTGCTCTCGTCCGCAGATCGCAATCAAGGTTTGCAGATCATCAACGAGTTGGTGAAGGATGCCGGGACCCCAAAAGACATACTCCAGCTTGCCCGGATTTTGTCTTGGCGCGTCACGCCGCCTCCACAGGTCGCTGCTCTGCGAGCCACTTGGGAGAACGAAATTGCTGTGTTGCCCATGGCATTGCAGACGGGTCCAAGTCGTTTGTTGATGGATAAATTGCGCGCTTCAGGTCAGAAAGAGCAGGCAAAACGGATCCAGCTGTCGTTGGAGTTGACGCCAGTTTACGGACTCAAGCAGGTCCTCTTTAAATCACTGAATCAATGATTCGGTTGAAGTTTTATGGCTCGACTATACGCAATCCTTCTTCCTGATCAACAGGCATAGAATTAGCGGTCTGGTTGTTTTTGACGTGCCATATTCAACCCTCGCGGCATGCTCCATTTGTTGCCTGCTCGCACCAGAGCAAGGGGAGTCGCACAAGTCACCCTCTGTACCCAATAACCTGCCGTCAGGCTGCACTGTTTTGGAGAAGGCGTACCGAGACGCTATGTCAGTTGTAAAGAGAGGGGCGTCCCACAGGACTCGTGGGTGGCGGTGCCTCCCAGACACGAAACTCAGCCCAGACTGGCAGGTGGTCAGAAACTTGCAGCGCCTGTTCGCGACTTAGTCCAAGATTACGCTCCAAGTCATAAACTCCCCAGCGACCGGTGTATTCGCGGGTTGCCTGACCTTGGAACAGAATGTTGTCATAAGCTTTGTTCTTGCGAGTGTTCGTTGTCACTCCACTGACTGTCCATTGCATTCCCGGAAGTCTGCCAAGCCGACCCAATTGTTTTTCACTTGCATTCAAATCGCCCAGCAGTATCACATCATCTTCATCGGCGCGGGCTTTTTGCATCACCTGAAACACATCAGCCAAAGCATCCACTTCCTCTGGAACTTCATCAGGATCGGTATGAATATTCACCATCCAGAACGTGAATGCCTGAGCAGGTGATTGGGTTCTTGCGCGGAATCGAGTGACAAATGGCTCACGATGCAGGAGGTCTTTAGGATCGTTAACGGTGCCAACGGATGAGGGGTCGTGCTCCACCGTGTTAGTATTGAATACATAGGTGTACTGTTCCTTGCTGTTGCTTCGGCCCAGTCGGGGACCGATCACAAAATTGTATCGGCTGCCATTTGAGTTGATGGTGGTGACCAACTCGGGAATGATATTGTCTGCTTTCGCGCGGACCTCCTGGATGGCAACGAGATCGAATTGGCGAATCACGTGAGCTAATAGTTCTTTCATCCCGGGCTTGGAGATTTTTGATTGCCCAAGGACCTGAATATTGAAACTGGCTATCAACAAAGTCTCATTATTCTGCCTGCCTGCGGCCACAGTCGGTTGGACGGTACCCTGCTGTTGTCCATTGGAAGGCTGTCTGGCCGATGCAAGTCGACCGGTAACCGCTGAGGCGGCGTAACTACCTGATGTCTGATTGTTGAGCAGGCCATTTGCCGATTCCGTCAAGAGATTTCCGCTACCCGTAGCCAGATTCTTTCCCTTGTCGGTGAAGTTGGCGATCATCGGCCCAATGATCGGAATATTGGGTTTTAAATAACCAGTGATTCCACCGCCGGAAATGCCGCTGAAGAGCAACCACATCAATAACGAAAATTTAGATTTCTTGCGAGCCATGCCAGGCCTCCATGCCCGTGATCGCGTTTTGCAATTTGATCTTTTTACGTTTGCGTTTGCTGCAGTGCTTTGGCTGCCACACGCGAAAGTCGTGACTCAGCTGATACTGCAGCTCGTTGCAGTGCCTGTGTCGCTTGCGGGGAATCAGCATGTATCCGGCCTAGGCTCCACGCTGCTTTCTCCTGCACTGCCAAATCCCCGGAATTTTGCAGTAGATTGGCAAGCGTTCGTTGGTGAACCTTTGCATCAGGACCAGCCCGGCCCAGAAGCGTTACCGCCCAATACGCGATCAGTGGTTTTTCCGCTTGAGCCAGGCGGACCAGTGCATCAAGGGTAGACGACGGAGGTGGTCCCAATTCTTCCAGAGCAGCAACTGCCCAGTTGCTGACCTCCTCCGTATCACCACAAGCTGAAGCGAGTTCAGATGCAGCGTATGCGGCTGCAGGACCTTGTTGCGCGAGGTATTCAGCCGCAGTTGCACGCTCACTTGGAGATCCATGCTGCAATTGCTGAAGCGTAGTAGCGGAATTCATCAGCAGGGACTTATCCTCAATTTTGCTGTCAATTGTGTTTTGCTGTCATTAGGATTCCCTGAAAAGTCGGAATCCCAGCTGATAGAAAAGGGCATTGAGTGGTAAGTAG
>JAPOKD010000939.1 GCA_029977825.1 Planctomycetota bacterium
TGATTTACATCGCCATTTCTCCCGAGTTTGTCTATCGCATGGAAACCGGGTTGACTGAGCCTGATGACGATGGAAGACGTTTTCTGTCGCCCCATGAATTGGTGGGAGCAATTCATTACGCCTTTCACAACACGCCCGCGTTTGGTGTAGATGAATTCGAAACCATCGAGAAGTACACAAAAAACAGTGATCCCCTTGTGAAAAATGCACTCACGCAGGAGCAGGTCCGGCGACATGCCAAGCATGGTTGGCTGGTGGAGAGGATGAACGCCGGCGAACTGGAAACACGTGAAGATGTAGAAAAGGTTGTCAGGGAAATTTTGGGTGCCCGTTCTCGTAATCTGAATCCCAATCACAACTCGGACATTGACTCGGTTACCAATCCCCGGATCTTGCAGTTCTTTCGCGAGTTCTTTGGCTACCACAAGGCACAAAATGTATTCAAGGATGTTGAAAAGTTTGCAGGGCAGGATGGATTTCAGCATTATCACAGCCATACACCTGTCAGGCTCATGTATGACACGGACGCGCTGATTCTGCATATTCTTGAAGAAGACAAGGATGTGCTGCTGCAGCTGTTAACTACCAATAAAGTCTTCGTAAGTTATTGGAATGGTTCGAATCCGGAAGATCAGATCAAGCGTGCCGGAGGTCGTGACAAATACATCGCCAAGCATGATGCGCAGAGTTACAACCTCGACCCATTTGAATACAAGACGAATGGCAAAGTGGCGATCAGTGCACCCTCCGGACAGCGTTGCGGCATACTCACACAGCCGAGTTGGTTAGTGGCTCACAGTGGGAATTTTGATAATGATCCGGTTCGGCGGGGGAAGTGGATACGTGAAAAGTTGTTGGCTGGAGTCGTGATCGATGTTCCGATCACGGTTGATGCTCAGATTCCTGATGATGAAAGCAAGACGCTGCGTGAACGATTCAGCGTGGTTCGCAATGAGTATTGTTGGCGTTGCCATCGCAAGATGAACCCTTTGGGCATGCCGTTCGAGGCATACAACCACGTAGGAAGGTTCCGTGAAGTGGAAAACGGTAAGCCTGTAAATACGGGCGGAGCGATTCAGTTCGCTGGTGGTGACCAGTTCAGTGGTGACGTGGCAAATGTGCGAGAGATGATGGAGCGTCTCGCGGGGGCACCAAAAGTCAGACAGTCTTTTTTGCGGCACATGTTCCGGTTCTGGATGGGACGAAATGAGTTGTTACGTGACTCAAAAACTCTCATTGCCATGGACAGGGCTTACGTGGAGAGTGGGGGGAGTTTTAAAGAAACACTTGTTGCTCTACTAACCTCGGATTCGTTTCTGTATCGGAAGTGATGTTATTACGAATTGTCTACAAACGATTGTGGTTGAAACAGCTGGCGCTGTTCTTGGTGCTTGGTGCAGTTTCTGCATGCGCGGAGGAGTTGACTCTTGATACTGTCAACTCGTGGCTGCAGGAAAAAGGCACGAAAGTTCGTGATGAGGATTTGAGGGAAGTTGCCTCTGTAACTGAGCTGACGCAGTTGGACCTGAGCGGCTGTGGCAGCATTACAGACGATGGGGTTGCACGCTTATTATCGCTTTCGAAATTGAAATCTTTGAATCTGTCTTCCTGTCGACGGCTGACTCCTCGAGTTTTCGAGACGCTGCGTCGGATGAAATCACTCGAGCACTTTTCTGCTGAACAAGTGGGGTGGGCCAATGATGTGGCAGCGCTTGCGGATCTTCCAGGGCTGAAGTCCTTGAGTCTGGCACGGAATACTTCGTTTCGCGGTAAAGGGCTGAGTGAGTTGGTTGGACTGATCCACTTGGACTTGTCCTGTAGCCGCGGCCAATTCGGAGACGAGGGCATGGAGCAGATCAAGGACCTGGTTGGGTTGCAATCACTTGATTTGGATGGTCAGGATACAATTACCGATGAAGGTGTCAGGCATCTCGCCCAGCTCACTGATTTGCGAACGCTTGAGATGTATGGTCTCCACCGGATAACGGATGATGGTTTCAATCCTGTGTTTCGCAGACTCAAAAAATTGCAGACGCTGAGTCTCGCGTTTTGTTGGTGGCACGAGGGTAAGGATTTGCAGTTGCCTGGCGGCATCCGTGATCTCGACTTGCATGAATCAAAGCGTCTGGTCGACGCGACTTTGGTGCGATTGCCAGATAAACAGTCCCTGAAATCGTTGAACCTGTTTCAGTGCCTCGTCCTGACTGATACAGGCATTGAGTCGTTACAGAATCTTCCAGCCCTCGAGACGTTGAGCCTCGGTTCTATTCGCGCCTTGTCGGACAGAAGTTTGAAAGCTCTCGCCGGAGACACTGGTTTGCGAAAGCTTGATTTGTCAGACAATGATAACTTCTCTGATCGTGGTCTAAGCCATCTGCGCGGTTTGCAGGCTCTTCGGGACATCGATCTTTGGCATTGTTCAAAGATCACCGGTGCAGGTCTTCAGGCGTTCGAACA
>JAPOKD010000193.1 GCA_029977825.1 Planctomycetota bacterium
CAGGCTGACGACGGATTTCACCGACCAGAAAGGCCAATGCCCCCCAAAGCAGCTTCATCTCCGATTGCCCCCAACCGAGTCCTTTCTACCGCAACTGCATGGCCCCACAGCAGTTGACACGACCTTACCTTCAGAAATCCAACAGCCGCCAGTCCGATGGCTCAAACTCCCCAAAAGCCAGTTTTTTCGAAATAAACAAGCCAGTCGCGGTTCCGCCTGACCGCACAAAGGCTCGGGACTGCGTCGATAGCGTCTCGCCATCTGCGGGGGGAAGTGGTGGCGACCTCAAGTCAACGCCGTGCACGCCAGCCACGCATGCACAACAATCCCGCCAAACCAAACCCAGCTGCTAGCATCTCCTCGCGATCTGTCGGGTCAGTACAAGTTCTGACATCGCGAGCCTCGCCACAACGTACCCTGAGCGTTGGCAATTCGCGCACGCAAGCATCAAATCCCTTTGCCCACGGTGATGGAAACCGCAGAATCTATTGACGTCACCGCACACAACCCGTAGCGTCTTGCCAAACGATGACTGGCCTTCTTGGGGCAGGAATACGATCACAAGCCTCCCTTCTTGACCCACCGACCACACGGAAGACTTCAGTGGACCGCCTTTGTTATGTCCTGTTATCCACTCTCATGCTGTTACCAGCATTCGGGTGCCGAACATGGAGCAAAGAGGGGGCAGAACTTCTTTCGCACCAGAACGATCAAGTAACCGGCACAACGGCACCAAGGTCATTCCATCGCAAGCGTGTGATTCTTGACATCGAGTTTGTTAATTCATTAGCGGACGATACACCAGAGTCTGAAGATTCAGCCATTGCTCCTTCACTTTGGCAGTGGGTCGATGAAACACGTGTTGATCCCAGCGTTCGCCAAAACATGCTACAGAACGGCATACGCGTTGGCTTGGTAAACAATGAAGAGGAATTCCGCAACCAGCTGGACGAACATGCAGAGGAACGCGACCTGGTAGAAACCTTTCTCGCGGAAGCGTCCATTGCCAGTGACCTTGCACACGGCTCACAAAGCATGCCAATGCGTTTGGGGCGACGATATGAACTTCCGCTCCGTCAACCCTTTGAAGGCAGTCATGTCGCCATGATTCGGAAGGGCGATGAACTGATCGGCAAGACGATGCAAAACGCACAATACGTGCTGGCACTGACCAGTAGCCGAGGCAACACGCCGGAACAGATCGAATTGAAACTGTACCCTGAAATCCAACATGGTGACACGGTTCGAAAATGGGTCAGCAGTGATACCGCCCTGCGGATCGACAGCCGCCGTGAAGCATGGCAACTGGAATGCCTGAACCTTCAGCTTGATGTACAGGAGGGTGACCTCATCGTGCTTGCACCAACACAGCCGCTTCGCGGCCTTGCCAAGCACATGCTCGCTGGCACGGGGCAAGACAATGAGCAACAGAATCTGATCCTCCTGATTCGCGTCACCCAGATACCGACGCTCATTGAAGAAATACAGTAGACGGCCTGCATCCATCTGCAATGAAATTCCTGACGAGCAGCAACTGGCAACATCAACGGACGCTGCAACCGCCAGCCAGCATCCATTCAATTCCAGCCGCATTCACCTTTCAAACGTCGATTTCGATCTGAGTATGTGATGATAATGCTGTGCGAATCGATGTGACTCATCACGCACGTACTGCAACAATCGCAACCCAAATGCATTCTTGCTGAGCACGATTGGTTCAGAGACCCCCGGTCGGAAAATCTCTTCGTCGCGTTTTGCCAGTGAGATCACCGTGGGCGGCACTATTTCCTGATCCCGAAACGCTGCCATTGCGGCGCTCAGTTGCCCTTTTCCACCATCAATCAGCAGGATATCGGGGAACGCATCCCCTTCATCACTAAGACGCCGAAACCTTCTGGAAACGGCCTCGTAAATGCTCCGAAAGTCATCAATACCGTCGACATCCTTGATCCGGAATCGGCGATAGCCGGGCTTGAATGGCAAACCATCGATGAACTGCACCAGGCTTGCGACTGTCTCGCCACCTCCAAGGTGTGCGATATCAACTCCTTCGATGATGCGTGGAGTCTCAGGGAGTTCGAGTACTTTCCGAAGTCCGGCGAGACCTTTTTTGGGGTCAATGTAAAAGACTTCCGGCTGGGCATGAGTATCCAACTCACCTCGCTCTTCAAGCCTTTCGAGCATGCCAATTTCGTCCCTCAGCACTGCGGCACGCTCGAAGTCCAACGCCTTACTCGCTGCCTGCATCTCACTGGTCATCTCAGCGAGAAGACGTTTCTTCCCACCCTCCATGAAAGTCATCAATCGCCTGATATCTTTGCGATAGTCTTCCTTGCTGATACGGAAATTGCACGGCGCAGTACACTGATTGATGCTTGCCAATAGACAGGGCCGAAACCACTTCCAACGCTCATCACTTTCACTGATATCAAGTGAACAGGTACGAAAACGGAAGATGCGTTGCAGCACCTGAATGGCTCCACGCAACGCCCCCGCACTGGGGAACGGACCGTATAACTTTACACCCTTGGTAGGCGGTTCACGTGTCAGCTCGACACGAGGAAATTCTTCCCGTGTTGTGATCATGAGGTAAGGGAAACTTTTATCGTCCTTAAGTTCCTTGTTGTGCTTTGGTTGAATGTCCTTGATCAACCTCGACTCCATCAGCAAGGCATCCACTTCACTTTCGCAGTCAAGGAAGTCAATGTCTGCGATTTCCGGAACCCAATTCGCCGTTCGTTGATCCTCGGCTGCTGCTTTTAGAAAGTAACTACTCGCACGACTGCGAAGATTCTTTGCTTTTCCCACATAAATCACCACGCCGGCGGAATCCTTCATCAGGTAGACACCGGGCGTCTGCGGAAACTTCTTCACTTTCTCCGCTGCATTTACGAAGCCAGAAGTTTCAGTTGCAGTCTCATCAGACGGCTCTGGTTGACGGTCAGGCAACTCGCCCGGGGATTGATGTTTACCTTTACCGGAGGCCGCGTCCGGAGTGCGATCATCAGCATCACGATCATTGGCATCAGGGGGCGTCATTCTTTCACTCGTTCCATCTTCGATCCGAACCCTCTTGCACGTCACAGCGTGGAATCCGATGGGTCCGGATACCGGGGCCAACGCGAGAATTGTAGCGTGTCGTCAGCCTCCAGCCCTCTCCAGTCTCCAGCCCTCTACAATCCCCAGTGATGGGAAGCTCACTTACAGAGCTAACGTTTCAGATTCCAAGGCACCGAGCGTCGGCATAAGCAACCAGCTGTCAAGCTGCACAATTGCAGTGGCCGTTAAAGCACACTCTAAGGCACCGCACAAGCAGAGAAGAGGGGCACGCCCGAAGATTCATCCAGGGTTTCCCGCTTCGGGTTAATCCTGTTTAACAGCCTTGCCATCAGCAGAGGAGCGTTTTTCCATCTGCTTCAGCTTTTCCTGCAACTGTCGGATTTGTTCACGCATCTCCTCAGCAGTCGGTTCCTGCTTTCCGGCGTCTTCCGGATTGGTTGCCGTGGCTGACTTCGACTTCACCGGCAAACCATTCAACGAGGGTGGATCTCCCAGCATTTTCTCAAGCTGACCAGATACTTTCTGTTCAAAACCTGTTTGTTTTACTGGTTCTTTTGCGTCGGGCGCGTCCTTGCGGCTCTGAGGAATCGCCTCGACCCGAGGCTGTCCATTTTTCTTGCTGCCACCGCCTAGTAAACCGCCAAGGACAGATCCAAGTCCCTCAAGCACTCCTGTTTCTGCAGCCATGCCTTTTTCGTCAGACCCGTGCTGGTTGGAAGCTGCATTGAGTTGTTCTTCAACCGCTGGACCACTGGGAGAAATCTCCGTCGTCAATGTCATGCCTTTGATGAAATAAGCATCGCCGCGTACTACACCCAAACTGGCCAGCGTGCCTTCCGGCAAATTCTCAAGTTGTCGAACAAGTGCAGTGTTGTTGTGCGTCAGTAAACGATTCACTGAAACCACACGATCTGCAGGCTTGAGTCCCGCAAGGTTCGCCGCTGATCCAGTTACCACACCTTCAATGACAGCTCCTCGCAGAGTTGATTCAGATCCAAGCAAGATCCCGTATTGCTCTGCGCCAGCTTTCGCCGACAGTTGCGTCGCAGACCCACTCATGGGCGCCGGCAAACTTTCGACCTGCCCATCAGCCGGGAATTGCCCCAATGCACTGCGGCCTGGATCAGGTGGACTGGGCAACAGGGCTCCCGGTTCAGGCGGTTGTGGAATTGGTCTGATCGGCACGGGTGCCCCGATGCGCTGCTGGGCCTCTGCATTCACGGGCGATGCTCCCAGCAACGGAATGCGAATTGTCTTCATTTGATTTCCGCGAAGAACACGAGCTGAAACTGACTCACCAGGACGGCGTTGGCTCAAGAACTTTGCAATGTCTGCGATCTTTGGCGTGAGGGTTTGATCCAAGGAGACGATCACGTCATTTTTTTGAAGCCCCGCATCATCTGCTCTGGAATCACTCCTGAAACCAGTGACAAGCACCCCTGGAACACCGGGTGGAGATTCCAACACATCGATACCCAAAGTTGCCTTCTCAAAATTCGCCACGCCGCTCACCGGATTCCCTCCAACTGCCGGACGACCACTGGCGACACCACTTTCAACCGATGCCGGGGCATCGCTCCCTGCGTTACCGAAAATCTCTGGTCCGTACTGCAGCAACGCATCGACGAGTGGCCGCCTAGGATTCGTTCGCTGCCCTCCAGCCCGCGGTACACTGCCGCCACTGCCCGTGGCTGCCGAATCCTGATCACCAGCATTCTGTTGATCGAGTGACTGAACGCGATCTTGCAAACGCCGCAACAAACCTTGGCCGTGCGTTGGCGATGTGCTCACAACCAAGCTGATGATGGAAACGAGGCTGGTGATGATGGGTGTCGCAAGTGATTTTCGCATGCTTCAAATCCATGGTTACTGCTCACTTGCCCGCGTCTCGGTTGCCCGTGTCGAACGGGCTGCCGATGAGGAACAGAGCAAGAGATGTCAACAGTATAAGATACGGTGAAAAATCGATTTCTGACGGCGTTCCTGGCGTTTGCTGGGATCCACTGATCCACTACCCAAACCAGTCATCCCGTCAGCTTCTGGTTGTCCTTACTGCAGAAGTTTAAACCTAACAAATTTGAAGCCTGCAAGGTTGACGTCCCTCGGCGGGGCGACTGCGTGCAGGGCCCGAACGACGGTATCGCGAACCATGGTATCTCACACAGCAGACAAACCGAGCGTTTCTGACACTCCAGACGGCTGCGTTGCCGACGCTTCAAATTCACTGTCAGAATAGCACTCTGTCGCTGTAAGAAAAGGACGGCAAGCCGCTGGGAACTCAACAAGCAGGCCTCCCCAGCGTCTGCAATCGGGCCTCGCATGATGCCTCACCCAAATTTTCAAGCAGATCGCTTGCCCATGCTTGCCTCCGTGACAGAGCCGAGCCGATACGACCAAAGAAGCTTGCAAATAGGCTCGCCGCAACTGTCGAAGTGGTATAACTTTCCCAAAACGCTGCCTACGTAATCCCGCAATCGTGGCATGATCGGCTCAAATTCGAATTCCGGCAGTCAACCTAAATTGCAGCGATAAAATTACTTGCGGCGATGAAACAGCCGAACCGACTGGCTTTGCCGAAGAGCGGCAACCAGCGACAGTTTTCACAGAAGAGACCTTTGCAAGGTGAAGTGGCTGCGGATGAACCTTCCAACTCTGATTGATATGGATTCGTTGCGAGATACGCAATACTCCCGGACGATAGGGGTCAGTGGTAGTGCTAACGCGAGCAGAGCACGCCAAGCCTTCGCAGCCCAATGCGTCTGAAACGTTTTCTTCTCTACCGCTTATTCCCATACCGCCTGTATGTCATTGAAAATCGAGCATGCTTCGTTGGAGCAACTGCAAGAAACCCTGCCCAGATTGCTATCAAACCTATCGATTGGCCGCGCGCAAATTGTCTTGGAACAGTTGCGCAGCAACCTGCAGAATCGCCCCCATGACGAAATTCTTTTTTACTTGGCCCGAAAAGAAAGCGAATCTGAGCTGCCTCCGCAGGTGGACCAAACGAAAACTTCTTCTCCAATCGCGGCATTGATCGCCATACAGCAGCCTTGCACGGATGAGGTAGCGTTCTCGGACGCAGCAACGATTCTGCATGCAGGTTTTCTGCAGAACCATGCAGCTGACGTCTCAAGTGCGCCTGCCCCCAACCTGGATCGCAATAATCAGGATCCAAATCGCCACGAGCAACCGCACGACCAGGATGCGATCATCACACAAATGCGAAAGTACGTTGACCGGGCCTTTTCCGACTGTGGAATTCGCTTTGTTCAATGGGCCACCGACGCGTCGGACCATATCGGGCTGAGTGCGAAGCAGTGGTATGACGGTTTGGGATTCAGACAGATCGCAACCCTTGATTATCTCACCGGAAACACAGGTCCCATGAATCCCGACAAGCGCGATGCTCGGGAATCTGAAAAATCGCTGGACACCGAGGGACCACAGATAGAGGTAAAATTACGTCCTGTAGCTTGGGATTGCGATGAAAGTCGTCTTACTTTCACCCAACTTGTCGAAGCCACCTACGCTGGCACTCTGGACTGCCCAGATCTTTCCCAATACCGGACCACAAGCGAAACACTTCGGGGATACCAGACCTCCACGTCCTTCGCTCCCGACCTCTGGTTCGAAGTCATGGATCCCAGCAATCCGGACGGTACTCCGATTGGTTGCATGATTCTGGCAAAACACGGCGAAGCTGCTGAAAATAGCCAGCCGGAGTTGTCGGATCAGAAAAGCCACGGCAAGCATGATCCCGCCCCAGCTGCCGAGGGACCGGTTCTCGAAATCGTCTACATGGGCCTTCTGCCCGAAACCCGGGGAAAGGGGTTTGGCAGGCTCCTTGTCGATCAGGCAGCGAAGTTAGCGATTGCGTTGGGAGGAACTCGCATCATCCTTGGCGTTGACCAGACCAACCGGCCAGCTCGAGAAATCTACGCGGACAAAGGGATGACTCCACTGCTGAGCGAAACGGTCTGGGTAAAGAGGGTAGAATTCGGAATCTAGCAGTCTGCGTGAGCAACCGTGTTTTATTCGAATACGAGCGTTGTTCCGTAATCTTTCATGCAAAATCAACTCGGCAGCACGGTAAATCCAGCAAATGACCGCGACCACTAAAATTCATCCAAATCGCCACCGGCAATCCATAAACCATTAAAATTTAAGGACTTACAACACTGCGTATGCCAGCAAGACGGACCGATGCCAAACTTTTCAACACCTTTTCCACCGCCAGCACTCAGCTAGGATCAACCCTACACGTACCGGTTTCGAAGAAAACACAGCCATCAAAATCCGGCTTTTCAGGACACTTTAAAACTTTCAAGCAACAAGTCGAAACGAAAGTTTCGAAAGGGGCCCAAAGGATGTTTGACTTGGTTGCTAGCAACCCTAGAATTCTGCCTCCCGCGGAAGCGATAGTGAATCATGCGATGCGGGTGAGTGGTTGTGGGGAGGTCTGTGTGCCGCCCGGCGGAGCTAGGTTGGTGACTTTTCATTACCAACGCTTTGGTTGCCCTGCTCACAATCTACAGTGGTCCGATTCGCAAGGGCGAATTGAAATTGGCTACTGCTATAGCTGCACTGCGAAACATCCATGATGGAGGATTGCGCTACCAGTATGTCTGCACCGCACGGCTGCACCGATGACACGGCTGTCATCGAATCATTCAAGGAAGCTTTGACAGGACGCGTAGGTGCAGAGCGATTCCGCATGTGGTTCACACACGGCGTAACCATCGCGGTTGACCGTGGCGTGGACGGGGGCGAATCAAGTGCCGAAACAGTACACGCAGCCCCACTCGTTACGACAGAGCAGTCACCCGAGCCTGCACGTCGGATCACCCTTTCCATCCGCGGGCAATTTGCCTTGGATCGCCTTCGTCAGAACTTCATTCGCGAGATGCGAGGCGCCGCCATGCAGGCATGCGGTGTCCGCACTGAGGTCGTTCTTCGCTTGGACGAACCTGCGGCGACGCAAGCCCAACTGCCACTCAACGATAATGAAGTTTGCGATCGTGACGGCGACACAAAGGGTGGACCTGTTCCTGCTGACACACCCGGCAGTGATTCTGCTGATTTAGCAGACCGTCATTTGAACCATGAAACGGTTCCGGACCGCGTTTCCACCACAACTGAACGTGAATCCAGTGGATCGCATCAGCGGCAAGGCAAGAGAGCCCCCAACACAAAATCAAAACGTCGCCGAACGCAGTCGATCTCGTCTTACATCGCCGACGGTCAGGCATCAAACAGCAGAACCAGCAAGAACAGGCTGCGAGTCGACCAACCTGAACAACTGGAATTCCCCGGTCTCGCCGCAGCCAAGCGGAGCGGGACGCCCAACCCTCCCCCAGCGAAAACCGGCAGCTCCGGCGGTTCTCCAGCACCGGCAAAGCCGCAAGCAGACAAGCCAACGAACCCGGCGATGAAGGGCGGTCAGCCGCAGGTTCCGACCAACACGGCCATTCAACGCCCATCGACTGTTGCCAACTTCATCGCAGGCACCAGCAATCAGCTCGCGTATACGGCCATGTCCA
>JAPOKD010000813.1 GCA_029977825.1 Planctomycetota bacterium
AGTTCCGTTTATCCCCGCTGCATCAGTTTGCTGGCAGTCCTTCTGTTTGTTTACAGCACGCCAGTTGATGCTCAGACGCAGACGCTTGCACCCTCCGGCACAACGAACCCGGAAACCGCTGTCAGCTTCGAACCCAATCTGGCTTTGGACAATCCAGCACTTGCCAACGACCCGCGGTTTGCGTCTGTGAACGATTTTGGTCTGGTCAATCACATCGAACCATGTGACGGATGCGATGCTCAGCCTTCGTGTAAAGGTTGTGGTGGTTGTTGTCATTCATGCCTATGTCTTTTACCGGAAGCGCCCTGCGTTGACTGTCCCCGGATCACGACGCTGAATCCGAATTATAATATCAGCATTTTTGGTGCACTGACGCTGGATATGCTTTACAACTCAGCACGTCCCGTCTCACCTGGTACCCCATTCTTTCTTGCATCGGGATCTGTTGCGGACTTAGACCAACAGACCTTCGATACTCATGCCCGTCAAAGTACACTGGCGGCAGCGCTGAGCGGACCTCGGTTCAGCGGATTTCAGTCGGGCGGCTTGGTGATGGCCGCCTTCTACAACGACGCAATCGTGGTTGACCAATACGGCTTCCTGCCTCTTCAGGCTTACGGTGAGTTGACTTCATCCAACTGTCGTTTCGCAGCGGGCCTGCAATTCGATGTCTTTTGCCCAGGCGCGCCGACTGTGTTGCCATTCTCCGTTTTAAATGCGTCGGGGAATTCCGGTAATGCATTCCGCGGTCAACTTCGTTTAGAGCGATTCATTCGCCCGTCCGCAGACCGACAAGTCACACTTCAATTTGCGTTGAGCGAACCGGTAGCGACAACCATCGACCCTCTTTTTCGTCTGTCCGAGGACAATGGTTGGCCTAACGTTGAGGGGCGGATTGCTTTGGGGTGTGGAAAACTTCCCACAGCAAGTCCAGACGCCCGCAGGCCTTTCGAAGTTGGTGTGTCGGGAGTAGTGGGGCAGCTTCGCACGACCTTGATTGCAAACAATCAGACGGTGGCTGACGTTTGGGGTTTGGGGCTCGATTTCTATTGGCAAATCACTGACTGTATCGGAGTCGCAGGCGAGTGTTTTACTGGTCAGGGACTCGGTACCTACAACGCCGGAGTGCTGCAGGGAATCAATCTGGATACCGGAGAAGCGATCGAGGCCTCTGGCGGTTGGCTTGAGGTGTTTGTTTACTGGACACCTTGCGTCCATAGCCACTTCGGGTACGGAGTGGACGACCCCAAGGACAGCCAAGTCACACCACCTGATGATCCCGTTGAAAGTGGGGTGATTCCACTGGGGAGAACAAAAAACCAAACCTATTTTGCCAACATGATCTGGGATCTGAATTCAACCTTCCGCATCGGTGCAGAATTGGCCTATCGTGACACTGATTATTTAGCTTTGCCTGACAATCATGGCCTGGGGTTTCAAACCCAATTTCGATGGTCATTTTGATGTTAGGGGACGTTTCTGCCTGGTACCGGTTGCTTTCCACGCAATTCAGGAACGAATTGCATCAGCAAAGCAGGTAGCAATAGTTCTTGCTCAACGATTGCCAAGCAGTGAAGTCAAAGAAGTTGATCTCAATAACGCTGGTACGCTGCTGGACGTTTGCGCAGCGGCTTCACACCATCACATCAACTCTGTTTAATCGGTTCGATTTCCCAAACCTGACCCTTGACCGGAGTCCGCAAAACGCCATGACGGGTGGTGTGCGGTTCTCATGCGGTATTGTTACTTCTCGGCGTCAAAGCGTTCCCATTCGACACCATCAGGTTGCTTGTCTGGTTCCACCCGGGTTGAATGCAGCATCTGGATTTTCCATCGCCCGTTTACGTTGACCATGACGGCACTTTCAAGCCAGACGATGGTCCGCGTTTCGGCCGCCCGCTGAATCTCGGCCTTGTTCCAGTAGCTCACCCAAGCCATGTCGCCTTCCTGGCGAGCTCGAATCTGCTTAAAGAAATTGTTCCGTTGATATGGTTTGCCTTTGGGCTGGACCGCAGTCACGAGTTTTTGCATGGTCCAAACTTCTCCATCCTCGAGTAATTGAAAGTCGGCGGTTGAAGTGTCTTGCATTTCCTCCCCATCGTGTTTCGACATCGCGGCAAAAAGATCTTTTACTGGTTCAAAGGCCGGGTGGTCCGCTGCTTCAACAAGACCGCTTGAAATCACAGCTGCCGCAAGCAAAAAGCCAACTCGCAAAACCTGGGGCACGGTGCTGTTTTCTCTCATGAATTCCACTCCAGTTACGCCATTGAATCTCGGATGAGCCATGCATTCTACTTTGAGATGCCATTAGGCGTTCGGAAACGTGTCGGTGGTTTAGATAATAGACTCAGATTTTGGCGACTTGTTCAGCGCAAGACGGCTCTGCCGAACTATGTTTCGTCCGCGCCTGCGAAAGCAGCAGGTTAATCAGAGGTCGAATGATTGCATGAAGAGTTTGTGCCTGAGCAGACCAACACCGGGCGCGAGGAGGCCCAAGTGTTTGTCAAAACGCAAGTCGTTATACGTGTCATACGTACAGTGATAGCTTCACGGAGCATGGATGTGAGTATGGAGCATCGAGTTATGGTGGATCACGCCAACGATGGTCAGTGAGGCTGGGCAGACGTGCTCGGCGACGAAGCAAAGACGGGACTGATCGTATGAGCACTGTTGACACAACAACTACACACTGTAGTTTTGCAATTCGAGTTTGAGGATTGGCTCTTGATTACGGCTGCAGCGAGGAACTTGTTGTGAAATTGAGCGGACGACAGTTGGCCATCATGCGTGTCCTGTGGGACCGTGGTGAAGCCACCGTAGCCGAAGTCCAGCAGGCGGTCGATGTCGAGAGGACGTTAGCCTATTCCACCGTCGCAACGGTAATGTCGCGCATGGAAGAAAAGGGCGTTGTGACACATCGTGCCGAGGGTCGGGTCTTTCATTACCGGGCAGTATTGTCCGAGGACAATTTGGGATCATCGGTACTAGGCGAGTTGGTCAACCAGATTTTTGGAGGCAGTCCTGCTGAACTCGTGAGCCAACTGTTGAACAGTGAGCAGATCGACGCGACGGAGCTTGACCGTATCAAGCAGCTCGTCCGTCAGCATGAACGGCAGGATCAGCGGAAGAAGGAGTCTGGCCAGTGAGCCAGCTTCTATTCGTGCAGTTGGATCATTTGACGACGTTCGTTGTCACGTA
>JAPOKD010000768.1 GCA_029977825.1 Planctomycetota bacterium
AAATTGGCTTCCAGCGCGGAGGCCTGCTGGCTCAACTCGTCCAGCGTGGACTGTGCCCGCGTGACAGGGCTGGATATGCAGATGGTGAGTAAACACAGGACGGTAAGGAGCAGGTTCCGCCGGCGCATTGTGAGGCCGAGAGCGTGGGAGTCGCGTTTTTTCATATTGTCACTGGTAGTGAATTGTTCTGCCAAATCCGGATTCAGGTTCATTGTCGGTTGGTAGAGTTTCCGGCCGGTAAGGTGCGTCATGGTTTCGTACGCTTGGGAGGGCTGGTGACGGTCTGAGTGAAAATTCGGGTAAGACCTGGTAACGGAGATTAAAAACCTGCATTGAGCAGCGTGTCAGAGATCTGCTTTGCATCACTGGCAAGCGGGCTCTCAGGGAAATCGCCAATCAATTGATCGAAACGTGTGCGAGCCTCTTTTTTACGATCCATCCGGTAAAGGCACCGACCATAATTGAACAGAATGACGTCAAGGAATTTGGCATCCGGGTGGTTATCAAGGACGTTCTCGAAGGTATCCAGAGCACGTTGATAATCTTCACGTTCGTAATAGTGTTCTGCCATTTTTGCGACCGATTCTCCTACACGGCCACTGTCCGGGAAGTGGTCAAATACCTTTTTGTATTCCTGGAAAGCACGCTCCATTAACGCGGTGCGTCCATTTTCGTTTGCAGCGTCTGCCATGCGTTCATAGGCTTCCGCGATCCCGTACTGAGCCTCGCCTCGAAGCAGACTATCCTCCATATTGACCAGACGGGTGTAGATCCCGATGGCCCTGCGGAAATCCTTTTGCTCTTTCGCAACCTCTCCGAGTTGCAGCAGTGCATCGTCAACAAAGGCACTGTTGGGGAATTCCCGCTGCAATCGTTGGCACATGGTCGCAGCCAATTCCAAGCGGTCCATCTCAAAGTAAATGTGCCAGAATTGAACGTAAGTTTCTTCCAGCAGGCGACCGCCCAGGCGACGCGCGTCGAGCATGATTTCTTCGCAAACCGCCAAGGCGCTGTCATACTTGTCGCGTGCTTTGGACTTCAGTCCAAACTCTTTGTAACGGTTGCCGATTTTGGTCATCGCACTGGCCGTCTTCAGTTGGGTTTGGACCCTCAGTTCCTGATCTGAAATGTTAGCGCGGGTAATACGCACGCCACCGATGTTTCCCTCCAAACAGCGTGCTTTTACGTTCAGGTACTGAGCTTCGCCCGTACTGTTGGTCTGGTCGGTATACAGAAAGCGGATCTGGTCACCGGGCATGGCCTGCAGTTGTTCGTCACCCGCAATCGGCTGTTCAAGCTTCGTAAGTTGAACACCGCCATGAAACACGCCCGAGTGTACCGTTCGATCTGCAGAAGTCAGCCTTTCCTTTTCTGATTCGGCACCGGACGGCGTATTGACCACCTCATCCTTCAAAGCATCGCCTTTCTGGTTGGCGGTTAACACGGCCTCAGTCAGGGACACGTCAACGCTGTCAACGAGTTTGTACCGATTGATTTCAGGTGCATCAGAGTCAGCGGGTTCATCGCTCGTTGGGCTGTTACCCATGGCGATCATTTCGTCTTCTATCTCCTGATCGGTTTTCAGTCGGTGTACTTGTATTGTCGCGGACAATTTGTCGGCATCATCCGAGGTGTCAAGGTCTGGATCGCTAATTCGTAGGTTGATGGTTTTTCCCAGCACAACGCCGTTGAGGGTTTCTTCAAACGCACCATCGGTGATCGCTACGACCCCGTCGCCGACAACATTCACTTTCGCGATGATCGGGCGGTTTAGCGTCTTGTCTGCGGTGTGTTCGTCCAGATAGGTAACGGTGACAGTGTCTCCGCCTTTGATTTCCAATATCCCGTTCTCCGGATAGGGGACGCCCAGACGCGATGTGATTGAACCCAATACCAAGCGGACGTTACGGCCCACGCTGAAGCATTCGATGGTTTCGCTGTCTCCGCCGCTGGATACGCATTGAATCGGGACACTCTGTGAAGGGTCCAGAACCGCAAGGTCAGCGTCTTCGATTTTGATAAAGAATCGTTTCCCAGCCTCAAGTTTATTTCCATCAGCCGAACTTGTTGACAGAGTCGTGCCGACGCGTTCCAACGCGACAATCGCGCGGCTGTAGTGGGCAAGTTGGAAATGACCCAGCCCAATGTAGTAATAAGCCTGATTCACTTCAGGGCTGGTGGGAAAAGTCTCAATCACGCCACGCATCAACTGGAAGCATTTTCCGTAATTACGGAGATGGTAAAAACAGATCCCCATTTTGAGTGTTGCTTGACTTCGTTGGGATTCGTCAGCATTCTCTTCAGCACTGGCCGCTTCATATTGAACGCGTGCCTGATCGTAAGAGCGGTCTCGCTCGAGGAAATAGTCTCCCAGTCGCATGTGCGCATCAAAACGCACTTTGCTTCGGGGATAACGCTCAATGACTGACTGCCAGATCTCCACGGCCTTGGCCAGTTCTTCAGCCTCAAACCTCGCATCACCTGCTGCAACAAGCTTTTTTGCTGCCCGGTCTTCGACCAGAGAGCCGCGGGCTGCAGACTGCGCTTTGGCGGTGGTGGTGTGCAAGCCTGTCAAACAGGAAACCAACACCAGACATGCAGTGGAAAGAAAGGCAGATAGCGTGGGTGACCTGCGGCCAGTGGCGTTGATGTTCATGGAACTCTTGTGTCAGGTGGTTCAGTAGGACTGCCGCAGGCGAAGATTCTGCGTGGATAGTGGCAGCACGTCTTCAAATTGCATTGTAATTATGGGAGCGGGAAGAGACGCTTGGAACTCGCGAAAACCTGCGAGTTGTGTCTTTGGATTTTACAATTTTGTGGCCTCACACCCGCTGTATTCTATCCGCAGTCCTCCGGTGGTAGCGGCTGATCTGCGGGGTATTGCGGATGCACGCGGGAGGGGCTGCCAGTTATTGTCCTGGGGATAACGGGAGTGAAGCCGAGGCACGACCCGCGACACGCACGCCAATACCGCGCGGTGGTGGTGGCGTGGTTGCAAGCTGGATCGGCGTGGTTTTAGGCTCGCAGGTTGCGGGCGGCAGGTGTTCGGCTTGCTGGTATTGGGCTCGCAGTTTACGAGACTCGCAGTCTACGAGCTCGCAGTTTACGAGCTCGTGGTTTACGAGCTGGCAGTCTACGAGCTCGAGGTTTACGAGCTGGCAGTTTACGAGCTCGAAGTTTACGGGCTCCATCGGTGGCAGGACATGCCTGCTCTAACCGAGCAGCCCTTCGATGACGCTGCCGTCGTCAACCAGTTTCATGGGCCTACCCTGGCGGGTATAGACTTCCTTGTAGGGGTCGATCCCAAGAGCGTGGCAAATCGTGGCGTGGATGTCCGGTACGTTGACGGGGCTGTCTTTAGGCATGCCACCATCCTCATCACTGGATCCGAT
>JAPOKD010000441.1 GCA_029977825.1 Planctomycetota bacterium
CACGTTACCAGACGCAGGCGCAAATTTCCCCTTCACTTCGACAGCACTGCCGGTAGTCGGGATGACGCCAAGAAGAAAACAAAAGATAAAAAACAGAGATTTCATAGCGTAAATCAAACAGGTGGGGCTTACTCAAACAACCTTCTGTGTGCGCACCGGCATCCGCCGCGCAAAAAACGTCAGTGCCATGTGAATAATTCGGGCGGATCATCCGCCTGGTCATGACCTCTTTGGCTACCTTTTCAGCACCAACTCGGCTTCGAGTTCCTCGAGCGAACGCCCCTTGGTCTCAGGCAACACGAAGAGCAAAAGGAAAAAACCTGATGCTGCAATCACGCCGAAAATCAGGAACGCAGTCGCACTGCCAAGTGCTGAAACCTCCCAAGGAAAAATATAGGACACGAACCAAGAGGTGAACGAATTCACGAAACCAATGACACCAATGGCAAGGCCACGAATCCGGTTCGGATACAACTCCGAAAGCATCACCCACATCACCGGCCCTAACGAAAAGGCAAAACATGCAATGAACCCCAGAATTCCGGCCAAAACCAGTCTGGCATTCATTTTGGTCGCTACTTCAAGAATAACTCCCTCGTTCGAATCATATACATCTTTCCCAAGGGAATCCTTCATTTTCTGTTTGAACTCAACGTCATTCTCGAAACGTTGATTGGTCTGCAACGCGATGGCCTGCAAATCTTCAGGACTCAAGGCTCCTGATGCCTTCAGGGTAGCCAGTCCATCATCGGTTAACTCGTACGTGGCCTGATAAAAAGCGAATGCACACAACATCAGAGAAACTGCGATACCTGCGATACCAATCAACATCAGGGGTCGCCTCCCTAAGCGATCAATCAGAAAGATGCCCACGAATGTGAACAGCAGATTAACGGTGCTAAGGAGCAAACCAGATGCAAACGCGGCATCCTGACCGATTCCAGTTTGCTTGAAGATACTGACGGCGTAGAAGAAAACGGCATTGATCCCGGTGCTCTGCTGCAGGATGCCGATCGCGAGTCCAACCAACAGGACAAACCCCAATTTCGGGTTAAACAGTTCGGCATAGCCACTTCTGACAACTCCAGCCTGAGCCTCGATGCTCTCCTTGATCGCCTTTGCCTCAGCGTCACCCTCTTCCTGTCCATGCAACTGCTGCAGAATCGCATGGCCTTCCGCAGTCCGTCCCCGGGTGAACAGCCACCTGGGACTGGAGGGAACAAACAACAAAAAGAAAAAGTAAAACGCAGCGGGCACAAACTCGATGCCCAACATCCAACGCCAGACGTTCTCTTCTGTAAGCCAGTCCGCCCCCTCTTTGTAAGTGAGGTTCAAGTACCAGTTGCACAGGAATGCCGCAAAGAAGCCGACCACAATATTCAACTGCTGAATTGAAACCAGTTTTCCTCGATTCGAAGCTTTGGAAATTTCAGCAATGTACGTTGGTGCTATGATCAAAGCTGCACCAAAAGCAACACCTCCTAACATCCGCGCCAGATACAACATGAGATAAGTATCGGCATATGCAGACCAGAGCGCTGACACCGCGTAAAGAACCGCAATCAAGAGAAGCAGTGGTTTTCTGCCCCACAAATTACTGACTGCCCCCGCTGCCAGCATGGCAAACATGGCAGAGAATGTGGGGCAACTTACCACCCACCCCGTCTGGTTCACATCTAATCCCAGTTGAGGCCCCACATAGTCCATCACTCCGGAGATGATGCCCATATCCAATCCGAACAGGAAACCACCCAGAGAAACAACGAACGCAATGAAAAACGAATGGAACTTCATGACAAAGAGTTTCTTTCAGTGCTTCTATCGCACTTCGAGGTAATCGAATTCAGCTGGCAATTGCCGCCCAGTCAGGTCCTGACAGGCCAAGCCGATAAAGGTTCCGGTGAAACCCCAGTGGTCACCATGATCATCAGAAAGAATCGAAGCATCGAGGTCGACACCAACCTCATGATACATCTTGTCATCTGTTGACCAGAAAAATGAGAGACGGCATTCATTGAACACCGCCCGCAGATACAGATCACCCTCGGGCAACGGAATCAGATCCGCCTCGAGCGGGAATGAAGACACCCCATCATCACAACTGTGAATCTGAAGGCAACGTCCACACACTTCATCAACAGAAACGTACAGGTAATGAAACAGATGTGTATTGTAATAAGCAACCAGACCAGCCATCTGCTGGAACGATTGGGGCTGAAATCGCAATCGGGTGGTCACCGTTGTGATCTGTTTTGTCAGCCGTCTGCCCAGCATGGCCTGCTGAAAACAGGATTCCAAAGACTCCGCGCCGCGCAAAACCAGTTTATCAGGCTGGCGATCCGCAGACTCCAATGGCATTCTCGGCGTGGCATAGTGAATGGAATCAAATGGGATTCTTAATGGAAGTTCTTCCCACTTGTGTTGTGGCAACCGGGGCGGCTCAACCTGTAGCTTTGGTCGATTATCTTCACCAACCATGTAAAGCCAATCATCATCCCGCCACTCAACTTTCTGGATCGCAGTCTCGCGTCCAAGATTACACCGTCGTGTCCCAGCCAAAGGGCGTCCACACAAATGAGGCATGTACCATTCACCAATTTGTGTCTCTACCAGGCTCGCATGACCAGCCTTCTGAAGTTCGTTATCCGGGCAGCCCGAAGATGTCAAAACCGGATTCATTGGATGAACTTCATATGGTCCCTCCAGAGAACGCGAGCGGGCAAGTGTTACTGCATGTTCATATTCTGTCCCACCTTCGGCCGTCAGCAGATAATACCAACCATTCCGTTGATACAGATGCGGGCCCTCCGTAAGCCCCAGACTACTACCCTTGAAAATGACCTTTGCTTCGCCAATCAAGCGTTGCCCAGGTACATCGTATTTCTGCAGTGCGATGCCATAAAACGGATGATGATTCGGTCTGTGATCCCAGACCATATTCAACCAGTACTTATCGCCAGTCTGATCATGAAACAAAGAGGGATCAAAACCAGAGGAGTTTACGAATACAGGTGGTGTCCAGGGTCCCTCGATGGACCTTGCCGTCGTCAAAAAGTTCGGCGTATCCTTGGTCGCCGCTTCATGCTGATGCACCACCGTGTAGCACAGATAAAAGACACCATCGCAATAGCTCAACGCAGGAGCCCATACCCCGCCAGAACTTGGCACGCCACACAAGTCGATCTGTTCGTGAAGACCGTGTGTCAGCAACCGCCAATTCTGCAAATCTTTCGAGTGATGGATCTGAACCCCCGGATACCACTCGAAAGTTGATGTCGCAATGTAGTAATCATCGTCCACGCGACAAATCGATGGATCAGGATTGAAACCGGGAAGGATTGGGTTCTGGATCATAGCCCGCCAGACGGAACACCGAAAATTTTACATGCCACGCCTATCCAGACGTGGATAATGCGCAAAAACCAACACCAAATCAGTTGAGAAGATCAGAAGATTAACTGCTCAATAACGGCATTCAGCCAGTCGCCAAAATCACCTCATCGACGTCCTGCACAAGACCAACCAATTGGCAACGTTCCCAAGCTCGACGAGACTTCACAAATCCGAGACTAAACAAATCCGAGGCTAAACAAATCACTGACAAGCAGTGAAAAACCTCGAGAATGATAACGAATCGACGCTCGGGGTGGAATGAACCTAACCGCTCGCAACACCATTTCCTGAGCGTGCAACCGCCCCGCAGCCAGTGCTTCCATGCGTCGCACAACAGGACTGCAGCGAAGGACCGCAGAGAATCACCGTGCTTGCCACTTTCTGCAAATGCCGGAAAACCTCCCATTCCTACCCAGCAAAGCTTCAATTCATGACCTATTATTTCACTAGGTTCGGGCAGGAACCAATTCACTAATGAAGGGGCTTCACATGAGCAAGGCGTTGCTTTTGAGCTGCGTACTCACCACCGGGTATGTGGCATTTCTTATCGTATCACTCTCGGAATCGCAGACGACGGAATCTTCACCACAGCAGCCAGCGGCAACAACGCCCGCTCCCCTGACTGACATCGATGGTTTTCTCCGAAGCCTCGATCCCGAGTCTGTAAACAGGTGCTTGCAGCTGCACCAGAGTGGAAAAATGATCGATCAGGAAACCCTGCTTCGATGCGGTGACTTCTCGCTATACGCAAAACATCAACGGCTACCAATGCAGTACGCTGTGGGACACTTCAAAAACATCCTGCTCAATTCCTCAACCTTGCATTCCCTTCGAGCCCAACTGCAAGACAGCTCCGAGCTTGTGATGCCGGCTTTCCAAACACGCTGAATTCACCAGAAGTCATCCGTTACTACTGTCTCCTCAGACCGCAATTCCCCTATGGCGGTTCAACTTGAAGTGATGGATGCACCGTTTCTTTTATGCTTGACATACAAGGCTCGCCAGTTGCTTAATTCAAAAAGACATAGGGGTAGCAACCAACTTGCCCAAACAGACAGCTGATAGGTCAGCTCATGATGTAGCTCCAATCCGCTGAGCAAGGGGTGAATCACCCTGAGACAAATAGCAGACGCGATCAACAAATAGCTGCGTATCATCCACCTGCCATGCAAGTACAAATTCCCCAGGTAGCCGTACCGCCAACCCAGCACGGTAGCGAACCATGTCAGTCCCGCCAGCAGCGCAAAGCACAACTGCGATGGCAGCCCACCATACGCCCAAAACCCCATCACCAACCCCCCGGGCGCCGCGGCAAGCAAAACCGACAAGCAGTAAACCCTCCCCGACCAACGATGCCATCCAAGCCAGCGTTCACGCAACGTGCGGCTAATCTGTAGAGTGCCAGCAAAGAACGCGACAGGTGCTCCCACGATGTGCGCATAGAACGCAATGAAGTAACCACTACTGAAAAAGAACTCGCGCTTGTCCCGCAGGAATCCATACTCAAGGTCCGCCGAGAAGTAATAACCAAACGGCGTCAGGATCATGGCGCCCACACTCACAGCGAGGGTCAAGACGATCCACTTGGGCAAACGTCTCAATGACAGAGAATGCTCAAGCTGTGACTGCAGTCCAATCCTCACTTTACTAACCCCCTACCTCCGACGCGCGACCATTACCCTGGGATGCTGTGGCAACGCGATCAGACGCAATTTTCCAGATCACAAGGTCAAGCAACTCATCAGCCAGCAAGCCCGAATTCAATTCCCAAATAGCTGCAAAGCTGGATCTCCGATCACCACATAGAGTAAAGAATTCTGGGGGGGCCTCTTCGTTTTTTCCCGTATCACAAAGTCACCCGACCTGACCTCTTTCAAATTGATCAACCCGTTCATCAAACGCTGATAACCTTCACCTACCGTATTTCCCGCC
>JAPOKD010000648.1 GCA_029977825.1 Planctomycetota bacterium
GACTCAGACTCACCCGACTCTGACTCGCCTGACTCCGACTTTCCCGACTCTGACTTTCCCGACTGCGAGTCACTTGAACTCGGTTTCCCTGACTCTGAGTCTCCCTGATTGGATTTTCCCTGTTCAGAGTCTGTTTGTTGCTGTCGTCCCTGCTGGTTCGACTTTGTTCCTTTCTGAGAGCCCTGCTTGGAACCTTGCTGTTTCCCCTTA
The DNA here is from genome assembly GCA_029977825.1 of Planctomycetota bacterium. Lineage (GTDB taxonomy): Bacteria > Planctomycetota > Planctomycetia > Pirellulales > Pirellulaceae > Rubripirellula. The sequence goes on from JAPOKD010000648.1 coordinate 211, forward strand.
TTCTGCCCACTGGATTTCTGCGAATCGTTAGCTTGACCACCTGCAGGCTTTTTACCGCCTTTCCGTGTTCCGGCAGGTCCATCTTTACGATCACCATCTCCACTGCCTCCTGCCTCGCCACCCTTTTTGTTGACGGAACCCTGAACGTCCTTCTGTTCAGCCTGGGGATCAGTGGTTGTTCCTGGTGCATCAGGGTTCCCCTGATCCGCCCCTTCTTGTCCCCATCCGTATTGACTCGCCGTAGTGGTACCCGGAGAGCTGAGCCAATTTGGCAACTCGAACGTTGCCAAGGCTCGTCCAGGCATCGGCGCAAAATACGCAAGCATCAACACCGCTGCGATCAACACCAAACCTGCGCTCAACCAGGCGATCGTAACATCGGTCGGCATTTCGACCTTGCGTTGCCGCAAATAACGACGCAAGCCAACGAAACTGGTGGTGACCAGCAACGAAAGGCTGGCGAAAAGATAAAACGCCAATAGGTACTTTGCGCTTGCCCACGAGGCCGGGTCGTTCCGCAGAAAGAATTGACCTAGCCCAAACAATGGCAGCGCGGCCAACGCCAAGTACATGACGGTCCGCCCCGGCTGCGATGTTTTGCGTCGCGACTGATCGGTTTTCAAATCATCCTGTCGAACACTGGATTCGCGGATCTGTTTTTTCAAAAACAGATGCCCCGAGTCAATCAGTCCTTCTCCACTCGCATCCACATCCTCGTCGATCAACGTGCAATCACGAACAATCAAGTCAGCCAGATACCCGACTACAACAAGAATGAAAATGCAAAAGAGAAAAGAATCAACAAGCCTGGACATGACCAGCAGAGTGGCCAGCCCCAACGCCGCCGCATAGCCATACGAATAAACACGATCACGCTCGATAGCGATTCGAGCCACCGCAACGATGCCCATCGTGAAACACATGACCGTCCACGACAAACGTGACTGAAACCCGCCACGGTACAGGACAAGAATCAGAAAGTTTGCCAGACTACTGATCATGAGAAAGATCAGCACCGGAGCCACGGCAATCGCGGCGTAATCAGCAGCGGTTTTTCTTGGTTGCAATCGCTGCGTGCCCTCTTTGCTTGAGACTACTCGTCCTCGGGATGAAGTTGTTTCCAATGCTTCATCGCCGGCCCAATCGAATTCATGGGGACCCACTTGTCCTTTGTCTTGCTGCTTTGCAGCAATGTATCCGGGGAAATCTTCCCTTTGGAAATCTGACTCAGAAGGTCCGCTTCACTGATAGGTCCGACTCGGCGATTTTTGCGTATCCAGCCGCTCGCCATGTAGTACCATCCGACTCCCATCGCATAGTCTCCCGTACGAGATCATTGACTTAATAACGCAACCGGTGCCAGATGAATCCCTCGACATTCAACGAATGTGTCTCTAACAATTGGCGACCGATCGCATGACCCTTCAGCCTTCAATAACTCCGCTAACGAGTTAAGGAGCAGCAGAAAGACCTTCTGGTAGTCTACTGTGAATCAAGGCATCAATGGTACAGCGACTCGACCTATCGCCGACAAATCAACAGAGCACACCCCCCATGCAGAGGGGTTCATGTGTTTACCATCGCCCGCTCTGCTTGTCAGCATGAATGATCAACTCCGCTTGACGGCTGATACCGTAGACCAGGTTGGGCTGATTCAATTCAAGGAAAACCGTGTATTTCTGATGAACCGCATCCGAATAGACGACAGGTGCGTGAGTCATTCGAAGAAAGTGCACGGGTTCACCATTCCAGCGTTTGGTAAAGACGCCTGCTTCCAAGGATGGTTCTCGATCCATCTCGTAATACTCCTTCATGACAGACACCAGCCTCTCAGGATCACCCGTAAAGCCATGCAAGGTAACCCGTTGAAGGCGTCCGTTGCCATCGAAGTAGTAGCTTAAAGTCCCAGCGATATCGTCGGGTCTTGTTCCTGTGACGATCGGTACACGCATGCCTTCCAGTCTCGTATCAGCCAAGACGGTGGTGACACGCGAAAAACGCTGCAAGACCCAATCGGGCGTAACATCGAACCGCATTACATCTCTCAAGTCATTGACTTTGCCACCCACCAAACTGGGCGCAACAACAGAATCATCGGTACGGCCCTGAAGTTTGGCAGCCATCACCGGATCGTAACGATACTGGCTTGGATTTGCACTTCGCAGGGTCTCCATCTCATAGAGGGCATGTCCGGCATACCCATTTTCTGACTCGGCGTCGGCGCCGTCACCTGACACAACTTGTGTGACATCTTTCAATGCATCCTGCCCCCAGTCAGTCTGTGTTGCGAGGTAGGGACCACCAGTGGCAGCAGCAAGAATTGCAGCGTTTCGTATGTGGTTGTACATGGTCAGGGAATGCGAAGAGTGACAAAATGAAACAGACGGCGCTGAAGACCGACAGACATATTTCTCTTATCGTCCCTCACTGTTATCCGAATGCGAACATTCCCCGAGGGCGCTGTCCTTGGTACGACGCGAGAATCGCATACAATCGGTGTGATGATGACAGGGCGTTTAATCGGACCGGGCAGTATCCTGCGGAATCGCGATCTTTGCGAGCGAGCGATTCAGACCATTACGGCCAACGGTAAAAACGCATTCGCATTGCAAGCGACCATTCGAAAACAAATCAGCCCTGAGCTTGCAGGATTCGTGACCTCCGTCGCGAACTTGCAAACCAAAGCAAGACACAAGCTGCAAGCACCCGATGAACCACCACGGATCTGGTGGGTTACCGAAAAATCGCTCCAACAGGCAACGCCCTGGCAGGTAGCGAGACTGAAGTCCAAATGGTTTGCCAACCGGCCAGTATTTGATCTTTGTTGCGGCAACGGTGGTGATGCATTGCAGCTCAAAAATCGCGGCCCCGTCGTTGCGGTGGATTCAGATCCGTTGGTTGCTGAGTTGGTTGCTGCAAATCTGGACGTCGAGCATGTCCAAAATGCAGCCGACTTACCGGAATCCCAGGCTGGTACAGATCCGAGATTCAAACCCGAGGTGTCGCAGCAGGTCATCTGTAGCGATGTGATGGATTTGCACCTGCCGGATAACAGTTGGATCAACATCGACCCTGACCGGCGCCCCAATCCGAACAAAACGAGCAGGCAACCGTTGCAAACGGATGCAAGACGTGTGAGCAATCCTGATCATTACCATCCAAACTGGAAATCCGTTACGCAGCTGGTCCTAAATTCGGACGGCGCATGCATCAAACTCGCACCGGCTGCCAAGCCCGACGATACCCGACTGGCTGACTCACACCGCTGTTGGATCTCACTGTCGGGATCTGTGCGCGAACAAACATTGCTCTATGGCGGTGTGCTAGCCAACAGTGAACTACCCGCATCAGGCCGCTCAGCGGTCGCGATCAAGGCCGATGGCTCTGCTCACTGGTTCATTGCATCTGCTGAGTTAATGATTCAACGTGCCCAAAACGCCGAACAACCACAGGACTGGCTGGTGGATCCTGACGCAGCGATTCGCGCAGCAGGCCTCACCGAAGCCTATGCGACCAGTGAGCAACTGAGTGTTCTGGGCCGCGCCTCGGGGTTTTTGACTGGTCAACACCGACCCAAAAAAGAACATCTGAGTATCTGCGCTGAAGTGGTCTGGTCAGGCAGTTGCGACGATCGAAAATTGCGAAGGGAACTCCGGCAACGGGATTTCTATCCTGCCGTCATCAAAGTGCGGGGCAC
>JAPOKD010000562.1 GCA_029977825.1 Planctomycetota bacterium
ATCAGGCCAACGAAGACCGACAACTGCTTGCTGATGTCATACATGTAAGCTTTGAGAATCTGGTCCACCACGATGACGAGTGAAGCAATCACTGTCATCTGGACAATGATCCGGATACTGCTGGGAATGAATGTGCGAATCGCACTGACGGCGAGATTGCTGAACGCGGTCACTGCAATCACTGCAAGACTCATCACCAAAGACGTTTCCATCTTCGTGGTCACCGCCAACGCGGAGCAGATCCCAAGGATCTGCAACGCGATCGGGTTGTTGTTGATCAGTGGATCGACCAGAACATCGGTCGTTTTCTTTGCCATTACTCGTCTCCCTCGCTTGTGGAGGATTTTTCTTTCTTAACTTCTTCCCTGAATTTGTCCAAGTAAGTGCCGTAGCCATCGTCGCTGGCCCAGTACCTGATCAAGTTCGTTACACCACGACTTGTGATGGTTGCTCCGGAGAGTCCATCGACTGCATACTCGTTCGTTTTCGGCGCAGGTCCTTTGAAAACCATTGCCTTCGGCTCACCTGAGGGATCAAAAAGCTTCTTTCCGTCCCACATCGCCTTCCAGCGAGGGTTATCTACTTCTCCACCGAGCCCCGGAGTTTCTTTGTGCTGATAAAAAGTCAGCCCCTGAATCGTCTCCGCATCGCTACGTAGAGCGAGGTATCCATAAAGAGTTCCCCACAGTCCTTTGCCGTAGACGGGCAGAACAACCTGAAGAGTGTCGTCCGTCCCCGGTTTTTTGACGAAATAAACCTTCATCCGCTTGGGGCGTCGCGGCTCACCAGGGTTGAACTGTGGATTCTCGATCGGAATGCTCGTCGCGTTGTTTGCTGCCTCCTCAACCAAGTTGTACCGTTCGAGTTCGGCATCGCCGCCAACGTAGTCGCCAGTCTCCAAATCAACCAACTTTGCACTCACATAGGCATTCAGCTTGTCAATCTGTTTAGGGGTCAGCTCATTTGCCTGAACACCATATTCACCAATCGCCAAACCGGTTGCATCGAGAATATTCTTTTGCTGGTCGAGTTTGACGTTGGCCTCCTGCTTCCCTCGCAAAGATACAGCCGCAGTACTCACAGCAAGCGAGCATACCACGCACAGCACCGCTGCGACGCCAAGGGTGTATCCCAATGAATCACGTTGTTGCATAGCGTTTCTTCCTGCTTGATACGTTGAACTGTACTACGTAGTAATCGATGAGCGGCGCAAATACGTTTCCAAACAGGATCGCCAACATGATCCCCTCTGGGAACGCGGGATTGACCACGCGAATCAAGACTGTCATGAACCCGATCAACGCACCGTAGAACCATTTGCCCTTATCCGTCATCGAGGCGCTGACCGGGTCGGTGGCCATGAATACGAGACCGAATGCGAGTCCACCGATGGTGAGATGCCAGTAAAACGGCACGCCCAGCATGGGGTTTGCAGCAGCGGTCTCGGGCGAGAAAGCCGCCAAGCCATTCATCATCAGGGTCGTGCCGATCACTCCACCAATCACGGCTGCCATGATCTTCCAGGATCCAATTCCGGTAGCAATCAATATTCCGGCGCCAACAATGCAAAGCAGGGCACTCGTCTCCCCAACGCAGCCTTGAATTGTTCCGAGGAAGGTACTCATCCAAGTGATACCCTCGTCCCCCCAACGGTAAGCGACCTCACCGAGCGAGTGGATCGCCGGGTTGGCAATACCCTCGCCTGGTTGTGCATTGGCCATTTGCCCCAGAGCGGTTGCCCCGCTGAAGCCATCAACCGCAGTCCACACTTTGTCACCACTGATCTGTCCCGCGTAAGCGAAGTACAGAAACGCCCGACTGGTCAATGCCACGTTGAGGAAGTTGCGTCCAGTACCTCCGAAAACCTCTTTGGCAACAATGACCCCAAATGCGATGCCGAGTGCTACCTGCCAAAGCGGGATAGATGCCGGCAAGGTCAGCGGGAATAGAAGACCAGTGACAAGGAAACCCTCATTGATCTCGTGCCCCCGCAACACACTGAACACGAGTTCTATGTGACCCCCAACAAACATGCAGACGGCATAAATGGGTATGAAAAAAATCGCACCCAGAATCAGGTTGCCAGCGATGCTGCTGGGATCGTTCGCGAACCCGATCGCATTGTAGATGGTGTAGTGCCAATCACCCACGTGATCGATTCCGGCAGCCTCCATCTTCTGAATGGCGGAGTTCGCCTGGTATCCGACATTCCACATCCCGAACAGAGTGACGGGGACCAACGCCATCACGACGGTGATCATCATCCGCTTCAGGTCAATCCCATCGCGAACGTGGGTCTTGCCCGAGGCGACCTCGCCAGGAGTGTACAAAAACGTGTCTAACGCCTCGTACATCGGATACGCCACTTCTAAAAGGCCACCCTTGGCAAACAAGGGGTGAACTTTGTCGAGGACGTCACGCAGTGCTTTCATCTCTATTTTCCTGTCAATCCAACCAAAGGTTCAGGATCAGCCTTCTCGCTCAATCGTTTCCAAACTGGCACGCAACAATGAGCCGTATTCGTACTTCCCTGGGCACACAAACGTGCAAAGGGCCAAGTCTTCCTCCTCCAACTCCAAGACGCCCAGTTGCTGGGCTTCGTCGGTGTCCCGGTAAATCAAGGACCGCAAAAGCTGGGTCGGTAAAATATCCAATGGCATCACTTTCTCATAAGTACCGAGCGGTACCATGGCTCGCTCGCTGCCATGAGTGCTGGTCGTGAATGCAAATTTCTTGTTTGGCATGCTGGCGGAGGCGAATACGCGAGTTGTCGAGTACTTGTCCAGCCCGGGCTTTTGCCACCCAAGAAACTCTCGCTCGTCCCCCTCTTCCAGCACCGAAATTTGAGTGTGATAGCGTCCGAGATACTGGTGGGGTGTCACGGCAGTGTGACCGCAAAGAACCGACCCCGAAACAGGCCGAATTTTAATACTGTCGTCGTATTGGCCAGCAATCAGTTCGTCGATGCTAGCGCCCAGACATGTCTCCAGCAACCGCGGCTGGTTGACCACAGGACCACCTAACGAAACGACTCGCCGGTTATCGATTGTCCCTGTCTGCAAAAACGTCCCAATCGCACAGACATCCTGATAACCGATGTACCAGACCGTCTTGTGCGGCCCAACAGGATCAAGAAAGTGGATGTGTGTTCCCACCAGGCCCGCTGGATGCGGCCCTGAAAAAGTTTCCAACTGAACGCCGTTGATCCCCTCACCTGGAATTTCAGAGCCGGCTCCCTTGCAGACATACACCCTGCCGTCGACAAGCTGCGTCAAGGCCTGCAATCCGAGTGCGAACTGCTCTTTACGGTCCGCCATGGCGATTGCAGGGTCTGCAGCCAGCGGGTTGGTGTCCACCGCCTGCACAAAAATCGAACTCGGCTGGGACCCGGGTACAGGCACCTTCCCGTAAGGACGTGTTCGTAATGCTGTCCACAAACCGGAGAGACGCAACTGCTCAGTGACGCCTTCGCGCCCCAGGTCGACAGGATCACGCCCTCGGGCTCCCTCGAACTCGATGCTGTCGCTACCATCGACATCGATTTCAACCGACTCGAACTTGCGTTTCGCACCTCGCGTGATCGCCGCGACGGTACCCGCTGCCGGGGCTGTGTACAGAACACCGGGATTCTTCTTGTCCTCAAAAAGAGGCTGTCCAGTCGAAACCTTGTCCCCCTCGGCTACAAGCATCGTCGGCTTCATACCAACGTAATCATCGCCTAGGAGAGCGACGCGACTGACGGCCGGCGCCTTTTCGATATGCTGTTCGGGGCTGCCGAGGATTGGCAGGTCTAGACCCTGTCTGATCTTGGTCATCGCTGTGTAGGTGCTCAAAATGACTGTGGAGGACAGAATGGTTGAATTCACTGAAAACCCAGCCGCACCTGCCCCAATCTCCAACTTTGTGATTTTTTTCACAAAGTCGTTTCAGTACACTGACCGCGGGATGGCGATCTGAGACTGACGAGCAAACGAAGGTTCCGACTTGCCCGAACTTGGAAAGTATGCCTCGGTTTGAACCACACCACTCTCTCGGTAAAAACCGATGAGGGGGCTTAAAGAGCAACACCGAGCGCGGAGTTTTGCGGTCGCAAATATGCCACAAGCCCAGCGAATTGGCAACTGCAGTACGAATGACCCCCTAAAAATGGCGTAGGCACCCTCCTAAGGCAGCATAGTCCTCCGTTAATGCCGCGGAAGGGCAATAAATTTGGGGTGTGGAAGTCCAGCCATTCCGTTTCAAATAGAACGTGGAGTTCCGTTGGCCCGAAATCTGTTCGCAAGCAGTAACTCTGCCACCCTGTCGTTCCTGACCCCTGGCGATAAACATCCTTCCATCCGGCTCACTGAATGTCATGAAACCTAACCGCTTTGCCAACTCAATGTGCCTGCTGATTGC
>JAPOKD010000785.1 GCA_029977825.1 Planctomycetota bacterium
CGGTCGACTTGGGAGCCGAGATAGTGGGCGGGGCAGCAATACGCAATATATTCTTTTCAGTTTCGCCCTGATGACACCCTGGCCATCTGAGCCGCTCTTGTGCCTGGCGACAAAAGTTTTTCAATTTGTTTCAGTCCCGAATACCTTCGAGTCTTCCAATGAATGCGGGGGATCTGTCGGTGCGACCGCAACTCTTCAAGGATGTTGAGCAACGTGCAGGCTGTCGGCCTCGCTAGATTGAGAGGAGCCTCAGACTTCTGCCGTTAGCCAGCGGCGACGTCATCCCTTACCAGACTCGCTATTGCTGCGGTAAAAAGGTAAGCAGGATTCATCGGTGAGATTACAAGGCGGGAATGTACAGGTAAAATGTCGGACGCATCATCACTCGGTTTGGCTGGTACCCAACAAACAGCAGGTTCAATCCTGACTGTTTGGTGTTGTCAGTAGAAACACGAACGCGTCCAGGCAAGTCCGAGGTGTTGGGTTGCTTCGTAGACGAAGACCTCGAATCATTTGCAATCAACGGAAAGATACATGGAAAGTAAGCAGCGAGAATTGGTAGAGGAGGTGGAAGCGATTGTGAGGTCGCGATTGGCTGACCAAGGTGCGGGACATGGGTACGATCATGTTCAGCGGGTCTTGAATACTGCACGCTCGCTGCAGGCCAGGAGTGGTGGAGATTTGCTTGTGATTGAACTGTCAGCGATCTTGCATGATGTTGGGGATGCCAAGTTTCATAACGGAAAAGAACGCAGCAAAGAATTTTCGATTGATATCCTTGAACAGTTTGGTGTGGACGATTTGATCGTCAGTCACGTGGCCCAAATTGTAGACAACATTTCGTTTCGAAAACGTGATACAGCCGAGTCACTTACGCTCGAGGGCCACGTGGTTCAGGATGCTGACCGTCTGGACGCGCTGGGTGCAATCGGAATCGTGAGGACGATTGAGTTTGGAGCTGTGTTTGGGCAGCCGTTTTACACTGTCAGTACAGGGAAGCCCAATGCAGTCCCGCAGAAAACAGGGATTGCGCATTTCCATGAGAAGCTTTTCAAGTTGCGCTATTTGATGAATACAGAAGCTGGCCGTGAGCTCGCAAAAGAGCGTGAGGACTTCATGCGATCCTTTCTGGCGCAATTTGAGCGAGAATGTGCTGGGGATATTTGACCGCAGCAGCCGGCTGTTGCTTCAGGAAATTAATGACTGCCTTGTTGTAGTTACCGCTGGGACCCAATGCGTCTGATATTCTTGATTCCCATCGGGATCCGGTTTGTGGGTGCACTGCGACCCGATTCTTTCAGTTGCTTTAGCAGGTCTTGCATCTGCTTCGTTTTTTCCGGCATGGCGAAATAGAGATTCTGGGTTTCGCCTGGGTCTGTCGCGAGATCGTAAAGTTGGCCCATCGCGTCTGGTTCTTTTTCCGGGATCACGTATTGGCTGAGTGGTGCCCGTTCATAGTTGTTTCCTCCAGACCCTTTATGGTCAAGGTATTTCCATTGCCCTTGCCTGATTTGGAATTCGCCGCGGAAACTTTGCGTCAGTAGGTGAGGACGTACAGGTTTTGAGTCAGTGACCATCCCCAGCATGACAGGCATGAGATCGAAACTGTCTGTCGCATCTTCGTCTCTTAACTTGTATCCAGTGACGGAGGCCAGCGTCGCAAACAAATCGGTGGTATTGTTCATTTGTGCTGACACTTGATGGGGTGGGATCACGGTGGGCCATCTTGCAATCATCGGTACACGATGCCCACCTTCCCATCCATCGCGTTTCATTCCCCGGTATCCACCTGAGGCGTCATGTTGATGATCACGCCTCATCCAGTCGACGTGCAGTGTTTCGGCTCCATTGTCAGCGTTGAAAATTACCAGCGTGTTGTCTTCGATGCCTTGATCTCGGACCAGATCGAGGATGCGGCCTACGAGCACGTCGAGTTCCAAGACAAAATCGCCCCGCGGGCCTGCCTTGGTTGCGTTGTTGAATTCTGGAGCGGGCAGGACAGGTGCGTGCGCGATTTGGGTCGAAAGAACTGCGAAGAATGGAGCTTGTGCATCAGTCGCACGATGGCGTTGGATGAAATCTTTTGTCTTTTCGTAAAACAGCAGGTCCGCATTGATGAAGTCGTAGCCTGGAGATTTCCAGCCTTCGTCGTTGTCCCACAGCCATTTGCCACCGAGATTGGGTAACGTATCCCGCTTGTGACGTTGGTTCGCTGGTTCAGTAACCATCCCGTTTTCGATGTATACATAAAGAGGGTCAGTGTTTGGGCAGTTTGGGGTCACGAACGATTCATCGAAACCACGGGCATTAGGCCCATCGATCAATGGCGTGCTCTTTTCGTAGTCAATCAACAAAGAGTTCTCGAATCCGCCTCCAAGGCGTTTATTGTTTTCGTCAAACCATGTGAGTCCCACATGCCACTTGCCAAATACACCGGTGTGATATCCCTGCTTCTTAAGCATTTGTGCCAGGGTGAGGGTGCCTGGCTTCAGGTAGCTTGGGCCCCCGGGACCTTCGAATGCGCCACCGCCTCTCCCCGTCGAGCGATAAATCTGTTGGCCAGAGAAAAGTCCGTATCGTGAGGGTGAACAGATAGTTGACGGGCTGTGTGAATCAGTAAAACGGATGCCTTCGTCTGCCATTTGATCTAAGCGTGGCGTTTTATACGCGGCACTAGCGTTGTAACAGGAAAGGTCTCCGTATCCCAGATCATCAGCGTAGATGATGATTATGTTTGGGAGTTGCTGAGCGAGCGAGGTACCGGTCGAGAACGCGATAATCAGGCAGGTAACGACCAGCGTCGGGAGAAGTTTGTGAAGCACCATGGCTCGATGTTCTTTGTCTTTGTGTTGGAATGCTGGACTGCCGTCGTCAGGGTAAGCGGCAGGATTTTTGCTGCCCAGCGTTTTGTTTTGCTGCCCAGTATTGTTGAAAGTCTGGTTGTTTGGCTGTGTTCCAGTCGTTGCAAGGTGACGCCGGAATGACAGCGGATGAACCCCGTTGGAAAAGCTACTTGCCCTCCTGCCTCCATTTTTTCATCAGTGCGATGTTGCGTTCAAGAATACCAGCAGTCTCGGGTTCCTTACGACGAACCTTTTCCACGTAGGGTTGCATGTCACTGTCGTACATGTCGCTAGTTTCTGAAAACCGCCCAAGGTCGTTGGTTTCTTGTTCCCACTGACTCAAGTTTCGGCGGAAATCTTGCAGTCGTCGCTGTTGCGACGGATCCGCTGCGAGGTTGTTGATCTCCCAAGGGTCCGCATTGAGATCGTACAGTTCTTCCGGGGGACGCGTGTTTGCCATGATGAGCGATTGTGTTGGAG
>JAPOKD010001019.1 GCA_029977825.1 Planctomycetota bacterium
GCTCCCGCGACCAGAATCAAAACCGCGGCCACACCCAGAAACAGAAATTTTGCGAAGCCTGAACCGCGCTTTGGATTTTCCAGATCCTGTTCATCTTGCTTGTCAATGCCAAGCACGCGTGCGACCCGCTGCGGCGCGTCATTATGGACAAACGCCAATCCAGCAAGACATCCGTTTTCTGAAACTCGTTTCCACTGCAATTTGGTTTCAACACACAGATCGTTTTCGTCGTCACCATCAATACACACACGCAGACGCTTATCGTCAGGAATTTTCACGTCTGTGTGAATCATTAAACCGCCATTGGAATAGTCGCGGAGTTCAATATCCACCCGATCAGGATGCAATGGCCAAAACATCTTAGCTGGATGCGTGACCTCGATACGCGGGTCACTGCGGCGATTGAGGAATCCCTGATCAGCGAGCTTATGCAGCACCGCGTCTCCAATGTTCTCCGTCAAACGGCAACCAAGAATCGTTTGCCCACCAACCCATGGCTCGACATACCGGATTTCACCTTGAAACACATCTGTGGGTAAATCAGTATCCATTTTCACCTGAATACGCTGTCCCACCCGGTATTGCCCACTGCAGAGCAACCGCATCCCGCTGTTCGACAAATCGACCACGGTCCCCGGTTGTTCTTCTGCTCCATCGACCTCAATGCAACAAGCTAACGCCTGCGCCTCGTTGGTCTTGAACCGCCGCTGCTTTCGATTATCAGCGGGGTCTCCGATAGGATTGTTGCGAGCTGTCATGGTTTCTGCGGAAAGGAACAGATTACGAGTACCTAAGGATGTTTAGCTTGCTGTTAACCCATCCCGCATTTTTTTTAGACGCGAGGGTGCCCTGAGTAAACAAATCCGAGATAATCTGTAATGGAATGAAGGATCGTAACGAACACACCGAGAGAAACGTCGTAAAACTGCATTTTTTCGCACTCTCCGGCCGCCAGTTATTCCGGTCGTAACGATTGACTTGCCGGCTCGGCCGATCACTCATCCCCACGGACGGGCATGACCGTCAAACGATATAAAAGTGGATAGTCGTTGCGTCGACCAACGAGAAGCCGAGAACCAGACCATCACCAGCACACACGCGACACTCACACTTGTGAAATGAATTCTTGCCGAAAACCTACCACTCACAAGCTTGCCAAATCCGGATGTTAAACCTCTTTTCAGTGCCCGCCCACAAGCTTGCTCTTCTGACTGTGCAGGCAATTTTCCTGATCTTTCTAGCCGATACCGGCATTAGCCGAGCTGATTGCCCACAATGGCGAGGCCCTTTGGGCACTGGAGTTGCCCCAACCGCCAGCCCACCAACGGAATGGAACGAACATGAGAACATTAAGTGGAGAACCCAACTGGACGGCGAAGGCCACGGAACGCCTGTTGTATCCCGTGGCCTGATTTTCTTGACAACTGCTGTTCCCGTAGGCCCTCCTTTCGAGGCCCGAAATAGCAATCGCCCAGGTGCCCACGACAATCGCAGTGTGACCAGCAAATACCAATTTCAGGCATGGGCTATCGATGCCTCAAGTGGTTCAATCGTTTGGAAAA
>JAPOKD010000877.1 GCA_029977825.1 Planctomycetota bacterium
GATCTGGTCGGGACTGCGGATCGCGGTACGATCGCTTTCGGTGCCAACATGACATCTCTCACCATGGCGTTGTCCCGCGCTTTGGCCCGGACATGGAGTGAAGGAGACGAGATCGTGTTGTCGCGACTGGAACACGATGCCAACTTTTCACCTTGGGTTCTCGCCGCGCAAGACCGGGGCGTGGAAATCCGTTACGTCGACATCAATCCAGAAGACTGCACTCTGAAACTGGATGAATATGCTCAAGTCCTCAGTGACCGCACACGACTGGTGGCCGTGGGTTGCGCTTCAAACGCAGTAGGAACCATTAATCCGGTACAGAAGATCTGCCAATGGGCTCGTGAAGCAGGCGCAATATCGTTTCTCGATGCTGTGCACTATGCACCACATGGTCTGATGGACGTCGAGGCATGGGGCTGCGACTTCCTGATGTGCAGTGCCTACAAATTTTTCGGCCCTCATGTGGGCATTCAATACGGCCGCCGGGAACTGCTGGAATCACTTCAACCTTACAAACTGCGTCCCTCGCCAAACGATCTTCCCGGACGGTGGATGACTGGCACCCAAAATCATGAGTGCATCTGGGGCACCCACGCAGCGATCGATTACCTGGCATCAATCGGCGGTGACATCGGTGGCGGATTGGCACGACGCGATGCGCTGCGGATGGCTTTCAAGAGCATCAAGGCCTACGAAGAACAGCTATTGCTGCGTTTGCTCGACGGTTTGCAACAGATCGATGGAATCAAGATTTGGGGGATCACGGATCCGTCTCGAGTGCACGAACGTTGCCCCACCCTGTCGATTACTCACGAGCGATATACACCTCGCGTGATGGCAGAGCGATTGGCGGAACAGGGCATTTTCGTCTGGGACGGTAATTATTACGCGCTCCCACTGACCGAACGCCTTGGGGTCGAGCCCGACGGCATGGTGCGTATTGGCTTGGTCCATTACAACACCGAGGCGGAAGTTGACCACTTGCTGGACCAACTCGGCGCGCTGTAGCAACCTACATTTTGGCATTGCGTGCAGGGCCTTGTGACACACTGTTTGCCGAAATTCACATAAATACGGCGAGCATCTGGCGGTGTTTTGAGTACGATAGAGCCGTTCGTTCAGGACTTGGTAAGCCAAGTACCACGCCCTCCCACCCACGTTCCACTCAGGACTGTTCGAAACCTATGAAAAGGAACATCTCCTTCATCCTTTGTTCCTTTTTCGTCTTCAGCTCCGTTTCCGTCGCCACGGCAGGCAACAATGGCTGCTTGGCGAAGAAGCTCAGCTCCATCCCGATCGTGAAACGAGCGTTTGGCCCGACACGAAATCAACTGATTTCTCAAAACCAGCGACTCAATGGTGAGATCAATGGTCTCAGGCAGCAACTCGACGAATTGCAACTCGCACTTGCAGAGGCGAAAGCCCTCTCAACCGAGCAGGCTGCGAACATTGAGGAACTGACTCAGTCACTCGCGTCAGCCCAAGCCGCCGGCGAAAAGTCCGAAGCATCGCGAAAGCAGACCGAAAAAGCTCTCGCTGCAGCCAACGCTGGAAAAAAGCAGGCTCAGGCCCAAGTGGAATCGCTGAAGCAAGCCGCCTTGGAACAGAAGGCCAGCGCCGCAAAAGCATCACAACAAGCTGCCTCTGAAATGGCAAAACTCAAAGAAGCTTTGGCCTCATCAAAGAAGGTTGCAAGCAACGCAAACCAGCAACTCGCTGAATCACGTAAGACGCTCGCCAAAACGGAAGAAGCTCTGTATGCCAGTCAGGATCAAGTCGCTGCCTTAGTGAAAGCAGAAAAGGAACGCAGGGATCAGGAAGAGCAAAAACGTGCTGAGCAAAAGGCAATCCAGAATCCACCGGTTGAGGAAAAGACTCAAAACGAACCTGAACCCCCTGCACCAGACGACACTGATACCAGTGAGCCACCAGCGGTGCCCGCCAAGGAAGAAGAAACGCAACCCGCTGACGAGGAAGCCGCTGAGTAATCAGCCAGTGGCTGCAAGTGCCTACCAAGGCGTGACAACGTGATCAGCATAGCCACACACGGCTCGTGCTGGCACAGGCCAGTCCTCCGGATCAAAAACTTTCAGAACATGATGACCGATGTCTCAGGACATCGGTTTTTTTTTGCCCACACAGTCACCTTGCCTCGATACCACAACAAACGGTGCATAAGACAACCGCCCAAACCAAACAGAGATCTCCACAGGCGACAATCCATCACCAAGGTCATGTTTCAAATCTGGCGTCCATCGGCACTGGCCTCAAGTGGCCTGGTTGATGCTGAGACCAAACTGCGTCGCTCTGGCAGCGGTCGCGATTTCAGTGATCTGCATCTCAGTGATCTGCATCTCAGTGATCTGCAGGTCCAGAACTCGATTCGTCGCTTGAATCCTCTTCTGAAACCTCGCTGGCATCCTCCACATCCAGTTCGTCAGCGGGCGTATTCATCAATCGATCCAGAACACCGTTAACAAAACGCGGGCTATTTTTGTCGCCGTATCGTTTCGCCAGGAGGATGGCTTCGTTCACCGCGACGCGATCTGGCGTATCCCCGAACATGATCTCATAGCCACCCAAACGCAGGATATTGCGATCAACAACCGGCATTCGCGACAACGACCATCGAGTTGCCAGCCGCTTCAGGCGTTGGTCGACCTCTTCCCTATGGTTCAGCGTACCCTGAAGCAATGTGCTTGCAAAATCGGTCAGTGCCGACCTGCCCTGCATTCGAGAGCGAATGAATTTCTTTGCTTCAACCGCATCACGGCTGTCATTCACGTCCGCTTCGTACAGAAGTTGGAGTACGATTTCGCGGGCTCGGCGACGGCTGGACATACAGGCCTGGGCGGTGAATGGCTTCAAAAGGAAAATGTTGAGGTCGGCTGGCGGATTGTAGGCGCAATGCGGAA
>JAPOKD010000769.1 GCA_029977825.1 Planctomycetota bacterium
CATGTTTACTCCACTGGCTTTCGTGTTTACTTTGACTTGCCAGAGTTGAAACGTCGACCATGGCTTTACGGTTTGACGCCTTTGTTGTCGTTCCTGGTGGGCGTTGCAATTTACTCAGAAAACGAGGGTGCTTTTTGGAGGTTGCTGGCTTATCTGGCAGTGTTTCACTTTGTGCGACAACAGTATGGCTGGGTGGCGCTGTACCGATCCCGCGCTGGTGAAACGGGACGCTTTGGATTCTGGATCGATGCGTTTGCGATTTACATGGCAACGCTCTATCCGCTCATTCACTGGCACTCGAATCTGCCGCGTAATTTCTGGTGGTTCCTTGAGGGGGATTTCCAGCAATTACCCGCCGTGTTGGAAACGATTGCAGCGCCAGTTTACTGGGTGAGTTTAACTGCTTACGGAGTGCGACTCATCTATCGAGGCGTGGTTCACCAGCAATGGTCTCCCGGCAAGGATATCGTAGTCATCACAACGGCCATCTGCTGGTACGTAGGCATCGTCACCTTCAACTCGGACTATGCCTTCACGGTCACCAATGTAATTATCCACGGGATTCCCTATATGGTGCTGGTTTACTGGTACCGCTGCATGGGGAATCAAAAACACCCCAAACGCCACTTCCCAAGGATCGCCAGTTTTCTCGGGATCGTTTGGATGCTGGCCTACTTGGAAGAGTTTCTTTGGGATACAGGGGTGTGGCACGAGCGAAGTTGGTTTTTTGGACCGGCTTGGAGTCTCGAGAGTTATCAGCTTTTTCTGGTTCCATTGCTGGCCGTCCCACAGATCACTCACTACGTTCTGGACGGGTTCATCTGGAAGCGGCAGGCTCGTAAGGGCATGGTGTAAGTGGTGGTGGCCCCAGCGAGAGTCCATCACTGGGCTCCACATTTGGAAGAGGATGACCCATTGGGAGAACGGGGCGGTGGCCGCCTCGATAGTCGTTTCAGCAAGTTGGCGGGTAATGGGGCACGCTTTTGGGAAAAAAATTCCCGGTTTTCTTGACTTACGTGTTTTTTGACACAAGCTTCTAGTGGACGCGTGTCAACACTCCTCCTGCACGGGGGCGGTTGCACCGTTTCAGTCTCACCAATGTGGGTCTCTGAAAAGGTTCTCCGAAACGGCAAACCGATCGCGAGGTCGGGACGCAAAGCCACAGATCTCTCCGAGATGGCTGGGCTACCGAAATTGAATCCATTTCACAGCGATCAACTCTCTCTCACTCTTGTGCGTGGGAAAAGGGCCTGATCGTGGAGACCAAAATGAAGCATTTCTTTAAATTGCAAGCAGTCGTTCGCGCTGCGATGTTCCGCAGAAATAGAGCCTATTGGCCCGTTTCCTCTGCAATGGTTCCGCCTGCGTCCCTCACTCCCGAGCGACCTCTCATGCGATCTGTTCTTACCTCTTTGTCCGACCCTGTTTCAAATCGGTACGGCAAGCGATCTGTGGTCAACGCACAGGGGCAGATGCAGTGGTTGAATTGTCATTCAACGTCTGGCACGCGTGGTGCACTTTTACGCAGCAATCACTGTGGTGCGGATCACCTCAATAACGCTGGTCGGAGGCGATAGTTTGATGCATCCACCTAAAACACGCGGTGATGTTTCTGAACTCCGTCGTCTGATGCTGGGAGCTTCCGGTGCAGGCGGAGTTCCAGCCACAGCTGATCGAGTCGAAAATAAGATCATTGCGATTCAGGAATGTCGTGCTGATCTTCAGGATTTTTTGCAGCGAACACGTGATCGCCTTCAGGCGATTGCAGAAAATGTGAACGAGTGTTTTGAGAATCTCAGCGATGAGATAGAAGCTGGCCGCATTCTCAGGGGAGCTGATAGTGGGCAAGCACTGAAACCATTGCCGATTATGACCCCAGCGGTGCAGCGTCGTACCGAATATGGAAAGGTAGGTGACTCCTCCAAGGGGCTGCGCTCACTGCATACCAGCGAGCAAAATCACACCGTCGTTCATGCTTCTGACGAGTTGTTGCTTTCAGATTTAGCCCCTGCAGGTGTTGCAACGAATCCTCAGCGGCAAACGTTTAACGCTTCCAGCGACGACGGGCGTGCTACAAACACTGAAGTCAGCGAGTCGGACTGGAGTGTCTCCAACGCATTTGATCGCAACGCATATTATGGGCCGACTGACTTTGCTCTCATGCCTGAGGACTCGGGACATCCTGAGGCGACGCAAGGTTACACATGCGATGAGCATGCCCCCCATAATGCTTTTTGCAATGGCACACCTCCAATTGAGTTTGGGAGGACTCAGGCTCTGTCAGGTCGCAAAACCGATTCATCTCCACTGCACCTGGCGAATCAGATCCGACATAACTGATCAGGGTTTGAGTGATGTAAGCCGGATATGATTGTCAGGCCCATTCTGCATTCGTGTCGTGGTTGAGCCGCTTTTCCCCGGCTGTCAAGCTTGGGAACGGCCATCGACGAGGTTGAAGGCGGCGCTCATAATAACGCCTTTAACCGATCACAAACCGATGCGGCGAGTCAGATGGCTGAGTTTCTATTGGTGCAGGTTCGAGATCAGGATGATCCCATGCTGGGGCAGGAGGTCGACTGTTTTTCCAATTCATTGAAATGCGACCCTGACCAGATAACCGTATTTGACTTGTTGTCAGGGTGTCCCACCGTGGATTACCTTTCCCGGTTTGATGTTGTCCTGCTTGGCGGCAGTGGCGATTATTCGGTTGCTGAAGGAGGTGACTGGTTGCCTCCTGCTTTGCAGGCGATGCGGGAACTCTACGAATTGGGGATCCCCACTTTTGCATCCTGCTGGGGGTTCCAGGCGATGGCAGCAGCCTTGGGGGGCGAGGTTGTCACAGATATGTCGCGGGCCGAGTTGGGGGCAGTGGAAGTATGTTTGACAGACGACGGTGTAGCGGACCCGTTGTTCGGTGGGTTGAGCAAGCGTTTTCTTGCTCCTATGGGGCATCAAGACTGCGTGGTGAAACTGCCAGCAAATGCCATTCGCATCGCGTCCTCGGAAAAAGTTGAAAATCAGGCGTTCAAGATCGTGGACAAGCCGATTTATGGGACTCAGTTTCATCCTGAGCTGAACCGCGCTGCATTGATTGAAAGAGTAAAAGCCTATCCACAATATGTTGAGTCCATTACAGGCGATCCTCTCGAGGTCTTTGCTGAGAAGTGCGGGGAATTCAACTTGCGGCAGTTGCTCTGTAACTTCGCTAACGCATACAGATGATCAACAATAGGAGCCGTTTGGTTTTATTGTCTCGTGTCGATGTCTGGTTGAGTTACTGGCTGCGTTGCTTCATGCTTTTTTTACGGCGGTCACCCGCTTGTTTAATTTCAGTATTGCATTTTGGAGAGAAACGTCCCTGCAAATGATCTGTACGGTCTGGACTTTGCTC